>DATHSX010000001.1:0-4654 GCA_035463935.1 Acidimicrobiia bacterium
GTGGGCACCGCACGGTGGTCCGGATTCTGAGCAGACGCTTCGATGTCGAGCCCGCCTGGCCCCAGTCCGCGGATCACGCCCGCCAATTGACCGCCCAGGCAGTCGCCGACGGCTTCGACGTGGTGGCGGCCATGGGGGGAGACGGCGTGGTTCATCACGTGGCGCATGTCCTGACCGGAACGGAAACGGCGCTCGGTGTCGTACCCACAGGCACGACCAACGTCTTCGCCCGCTTGCTGGGAATCCCGCCCAAGCCAAACCCGGCCGCAAAGCTCCTGGCCGGTCCTCATGAACGACACCGCACCTCGCTCCTTGCCCTCAACGGAGTTCAGGAGGGGAGGGAGGTACGCCGTCACGCCATCTTCGCCGCCGGATTCGGCTTCGATGCCACCGTGGTCGCCCGGGCCGAGAAGGAGCCCTACCGCAAATACCACTTCGGTGGCCTGCACTATGCCCGGACTGCGGTCTCGACCTTGTTCGGCGAGTACCGGAAGCGCAAACCGCACGTGCAGGTACATGCCGCAGGCCACCAGGCCCACGCGGTGGCCGTGCTGATCCAGTTCCGGCGTATCTACACCTACTTCGGCCGGCTGCCTCTCCGGTTCAGTCCAGAGCCGCCGGCGCCGCTGTCCGTGCTGGTGGTGGAGGCGCTGCCGGCGCGGCGGGTAGGTCGGATAGGCGCCGCCGTCCTGGGCGGGGCCGACCTGGACGACCTCCCGGGAATGAGCGTATGGACCGGCCTCGATTCCCTGAACCTGGAGGCGGATCCTCCGGTGGCGGGTCAGGCGGACGGCGAGTCGACCGGTTCCTGGCAGTCGGCCCTGGTGGTGCTCCAGCCCGAAGCCCTTCAGGTCGTGGTGCCTCCCTCGTCCCGACGGTAGAACGCCAGCGGCATCCCGGGGAGGCTCAGCCCCTCTTCCTGGAAGCGCCTCTTGATTCGCCGGAGCGCCTCGCGGTGTACAGACCAGCGGTCGGCCGGTCGCACCCGGGCCAGTGCCCGCACTACCACGCTCGTCTCGCCCAGCCGCTCCACGCCGAGAACTTGCGGCCGGTCGAGGAAACTCGGTAGCCACCGCTCATCCGTGCTCAAGGCGTTGAGTTCGTCCTGCAGCACCGCCAGCGCCCGGTCGAGGTCGTTCTCGTAGGCGATCGCCAGGTCGATCACCACCTGGGCATAGCCCTGGGTCATGTTGGTGGCAACTCGAATCTCACCGTTTGGCACGTAGTGAACACTGCCGGCGTTGTCGCGCAGCACCGTCACCCGCAGCCTTAGCTCCTGGACCTCCCCGTTTACCCCACTAATTGAGACCACGTCACCAATCCGGAACTGATCCTCGACCAGCAGAAAGAACCCCGCGATCACATCCTGAACCAATTTTTGGGCTCCAAAGCCGAGGGCCACACCGACTGCCGAGCCCACTGCCAGGAAGGGGGCGATGGGTACGTTCCAGACTGTCCCCATCACCGTCAGGGCGGTCGTCACCACCACCGCCACCAGGAGCAACCGTCGCACCATCGACCACAGCGTCGCGGCCCGGGTCCCCGGCTCACCCTGGTGGGCGATGCGCTTGACAAAGCGTTGGCCGGCCCGGGCGGCCAGGAGATAGCCGAGGGCGAACACGACGATCACCACCAGCGAGGCGACGAGGTTACGGGTCAATTCGGCCGCGGTCACCCACCCGAGGGTAGATCTGCCGACCTGGTCACGGTTGACGCGTCGATGGCGCCGCCAACGGTGACGAGAGGCTCAATGACCCACGGGGATGGTCCCCAACCTCCCGGCCTGGAAATCCTCAAATGCCTGGATCAACTCGGCCCGGGTGTTCATCACGAACGGGCCGTGCCAGGCGACGGGTTCGCCGATGGGACGGCCCCCCAGGATCAGCACGTCCAGTTCGGGGCTCCTGCTCTCCTGGGTCGCATCGGCCGAGATCGTGATCTGATCGCCGGCGCCAAACACCACCAGCTGGCCCATGCCGGCCGGACGGCGCTGGATCCCGAACGCACCCTTGCCGTTCAGCACATACGTCAGGGCATTGAAATCCGCTCGCCAAGGCAGCCGGAGCTGGGCGCCGGCGCTGAGCGTGGCATGCACCATCGTGATCGGGGTATGCGTCGATCCCGGCCCCTTGCGATCCCCCACCTCGCCGGCGATGACCCTGAGCAGGGCTCCCCCGTCCGCCGAACGGACGAGTGCCACCTCACCCGCGCGGAGATCCTGATAGCGGGGAGCGAGGAACTTGTCCCGGGCCGGCAGGTTCACCCACAGCTGAAAGCCGTGGAAGAGGCCGCCGGATGCCACGAGCGCTTCCGGCGGCTTCTCAATATGCAGCAAGCCCGAGCCGGCGGTCATCCATTGGGTGTCGCCGTTGGTGATGAGCCCACCCCCGCCCTGTGAATCCTGGTGTTCGAATGTGCCATCGATCATGTAGGTCACCGTCTCGAAACCGCGATGGGGGTGCCATGGCGTTCCCTTGGGCTCACCCGGGGCGTACTCGACTTCGCCCATCTGATCGAGATGGATGAAGGGATCGAGGTGCTCGAGCGGGACCCCGGCAAAAGCCCGGCGCACCGGGAATCCCTCGCCCTCGAAACCACTGGGGGCAGTCGTAACGGACACGACCGGCCGCTCGTTGTGGCCCCCCGGGGAGGCCACGACGGGCAGAGACAGTATGTCGGAAACGGTTACGGCTGGCATGTCTGGTTTCCTCTCATGACACGGTCAACAATAGTTGCGCGTGCAACATTCCGCTAGCCTGATGACCTTGCGAACCCGACCATCCCCAAGGCAGCTGGCCGCCTGGCGAGCCTTCCTCGAAGCCCATCACGGAGTGGTGGCCCTTCTCGCCGATGAGCTCGAGCAAGCAGGGCTTCACCTCGGGTTCTACGACGTGCTGATCCACCTGTCCGAGGCGGAAACGCCCGGGTTGCGCATGGCGGACCTGGCCCGACGCGTCCTCATCTCGAGAAGCGGCCTCACCCGTCTGATCAACCGAATGGAGGAAGAGGGCCTGGTTCTTCGCGAGCCTTCCCCCGAGGACGGCCGCGGGTATTACGTGCTGCCGACTCCGCGGGGCGAAGCGGCTTTGCGCAGGGCCAGCCCCACCCATCTGGAGGGAGTCCACCGGCATTTCAGCTCCCTGCTCACCGACGAGGAGACAGAGGTGCTGTTGGCGGCTCTGGCCCGCGTGGCCCGGATGGCCAACCCGGTAAACACCCGTCGCTGAGCATCCCGGCCCTGCCCTGGTTTCTCCCCGCGGCGCCGGGTCGATCTTGGAGTGGCGGAGGTCGTCGGTCTCCAGGTCGGGGACGAGCTCGCCCCGGGATGGAGCTGATCGAGACCTGGAGGCCCGATCCGAGCCGGGCACCCCGGTGACCCGGATTGTCGGGCGGTTCAGGCGGAGAGCATCAGCAACAACTCGTCGGCTAGCGCCCTGATCGTCGCTCGCTGCCGCAGATCATCTCGAAGAAGCCGCCCGAGGGTCAGGTCTATCCGGCGGGCCACCTCCTCCGGAGTCCCGGTGGGGTGGCCGACGATCGACGCTACATCGAGGTCGCGGTCGATGCCTGCTCCTTCAGTCGACAGGTCGAGAACGAGATCCTTGAGGACGCGCACCGCCTCGTCGGGGCGAGAAGGCATCCGTTCTGCGGCGAGGCGCCGCGCCACCTCCCACCGCTCGGTAAAGCCAACGGCCCGGGTGTATGGCGCCAGCAGGCCGATCCCCCGGCGCAGCTCGCTCAGCAGCCGGCGCCGGGCGAGGTCTTCCCCCGACAAGCTGAAGAGCCCCTCCCGGACCTGTTCGATGCCGAGGGGGGGGCCCGATTCGGGATCGGCCGCGGTCGCCCAGAGCACGGGCGCGGTGATTCCGTCGGCCCGGAGGGCCTCGAGCAGGTGGTGTCTGACCGCTTCAACCTCATCGGCCGTCAGCCGGTCGATCTGATTGAGGACGAACCGAAACCCTGTCGCCTGGGTAGCCCGGGGGGCGAGAAAACGCCGGTGCAACACCTCGTCTCCGTATTTCTCGGGATCCACCACCCACACCACCACGTCCAGGATGGCCAGCAACTCCTCGACGATCCTCTGATGATCCACCTCAAGAGAGTCGACATCGGGCAGATCGATCAAGACGATGCCGTGTCCCTGGTCGTAGGTGACAACGGTTTTCAGACCCACCCTCTCCCAGAGCCCAGCCAGCCGGTGAGCCTCACCCGCCGGCACCCAGGCGACCGGTTGGGAGGTCGTCGGGCGGATGGCCCCTCCGACGGAGATCTCCTCTCCGGCCAGAGCGTTGAGCAGGCTGGATTTTCCCGATCCGGTCCCCCCGGCCAGGCCCACCAGGGTAGGCCCGTCGTAAAGACGCCGCTCCCTGAGATCTGCTCCGATCCGGGCAAGCCTGCGATGGATGACCGGCGGAACGTGGTCGGCCGCGGCGGCCACCACCCGGTCGTACTGATCTAGCAGCCGGAGCGCATTGGGCTCAGACATTGCTCCAGTCCAGGGCCGTAAGCAGGTCGATATGGTGGCGGAGCGTTTCCATCACCTCCGCGGCGAGCGGCGCCAGCTTCTCCCCGAAGAACCGGGACGCGTCTCGTTCGAGGATCTCGGCTAGACGGCCGCGCAGCTGACCACTCCGGGCGGCCGCGGACAGGGCGT
>DATHSX010000002.1:0-2153 GCA_035463935.1 Acidimicrobiia bacterium
CGGATTGGTCGGGTAGAGGCCGACCGCGATCGCCCGCACTGCCACCGTGGCCAGATCGAGGATGACCCATTCCGGCCGGTCCTCGGACTGGATGGACACCCGGTCGCCGGGTCTCACCCCCAGAGCCAGCAATCCGTGGGCGGCTGAGAGCACGTCCTCCCAGAGCCGCTCCCACGTGATCTCCTGCCAGATCCCGAGGTCTTTTTCCCGCATCGCCACGGCGTTCGGGGTTCTCTCCGCCCACTCCCTGACCTTGGAGGCAACGGTGGCATGACCTGCCCGCCGGGCCGGAGCCGAAGCGCGTTCTGCAACAGCCGTCACAAGAACCCTCCTGTGTAGCAACCCGATTTCTGGCGCGCCGGACGATAGACCTGGTCCTGCGACCCCCGCTGGATTGGCCGGGGGTGAAAATTCAGGCGCCCGCCACCCATTCGCCACCACCCGGCCAGTGTTCCTTCTTCCAGATCGGGGCCTTCGCCTTGAGTTCGTCGATCAGAAATCTCCCGGCCTCGAACGCAGCATCGCGATGGACCGCGGCAACCGCCACCGCCACTGATGGCTGCCCGACCGCCACATCCCCCACCCGGTGTTCGACCACCGTCGTCATCAACTGCCATTTGCTGCCAGCCTGGGCGACCAACTCCTCGATCTTGGCGACCACGGCCTCCGAGTAGGCCTCGTACTCGAGGTGAGTGATGCCGAGCTTTCCCTCTGAGTGGTTGCGAGCGGTCCCCAGAAAAAGCACCACCGCCCCCGCCTCGGGGTTCGCCACCTCGGCCAGCAGGGCCGCCGGATCGATCCGCTCCGGCTGAATGGCTACTCGACTCCGTACTCCGCCTTCCTTCATAACATTGAGTCTATGACCCGCAGCCGTGCGTGTACTGCCGACTTCTCACTGCTGACTTTCGACTGAAATGGACGACCTCTTCTCCCGCCTATTTGAGTTGTTCAACCAGCCAGGGCCGGTCAATTGGAAACTGGCGGGCGAGGTCGCCCGCCACCTGGCGGGCGAACCCGAGCCAGTTGACCCGTGGTCGGCCGACGAGCAGCGGGAACTGGTCAGGCTGGCCGAGTACCGGCTCGAAGTGGAGGCCCCGTTCCCGGTCCCCCCGGTGGGCGAGGTAAGGGTGGTCGACAGTGTGGGCTGGGTCGAGCTTGCCCTTACGGGTTTTGGCTACCTGGCCGAGGCGATCGCCGACGCCGGATCCGCCGGCGGGGCCCAGGCGCTCCCCGGCATTGGTGCCACTTTGGCGGGCATGCAGGTCGGTTCGCTGGTCGGCACCGTCTCCCGCGAGGTGTCGGCGTCGTTCGAGACCGGACTGCCGATCGAGCCGCCCGGACCTCTCCTCGTAATCAACTCGGGGGTGGAACGGGTCATCGCCGCCTGCGGCGCCGTCCCCCGCGACGTGCGGCTTTGGGCGGCTGCCGAGGAGGTCGCCCATAGAGCCCTCTTCGGAGTGCCGTGGCTGACCGACCATCTGGCCCGCCTGGCCGGGACGTACTCGGGCCACCTTCTCCCCGATCCCGAGAAACTGATGAAGCTGTGGACCGAGGACCCGGAGGGCCTCTCCTCGAAATTGAGTGGCGCCGGGTCGGTGGCGGACCTCTTTGCCAACGAAGCCGCCGTGCCCCACCGCCAGGCGCTGGAGGCGTTCCTGGCGGTCAGCTCCGGGTACCGCCACTTCCTGGTCAAAAAGGCCTTAGGCAACCTGCTCTCCCAGGTCGACTCCTTCTCCTCGCCACCTGTCGCCGCGGCCGCCGGGCTCACCCTGCCGATCGGTCGACATGAACTAACGATGAGCGGCGCCGGATTCTGCGACGAAATCGAGCGTCGCTATGGACGGGAGGCCCTCGACGGGATCTGGCAAGGGCCGGAGCGGCTGCCCACGCAGGGCGAACTCACCGACCCTGTGGGCTGGGCGGCCCGTGTGCTCCTTGCCGACCCTTTTGTGTGAAGGTTCGCCGCTGCGCAGCGGGTACAACCGTCACCAGGACGATGCTTCAGGAGAACAGAGACAGGATCCGATCGAAGAAGTTAGGCCGGCTGGGGGCCGGCAACTCCGCCAAGATCGTTGCCTGCATATCTACGGGGAGGTCGCCGTGCAGGGCCATCCCGCCCGCCGAGATGTCCCAGACCAGTGTCACGGTTCCAG
>DATHSX010000003.1:0-8418 GCA_035463935.1 Acidimicrobiia bacterium
GTCGATGGCGGTGGTGGTAAACCGGGGAGCGTCCGGGAGAGGTTGCAGATACCCGAGGCGGTGACGTTCCAACGGCTCACGCAGGGGGTGGACGGTCAGAGGTCCCTGAGCCGGAGTGCGGGTCACGGCCAGGACGAGGCCCGGATCGTCCCGAAGCGGGCTCAGGTCGACTTCTCCGGGCATTCCCAGGAAAGTGAGGACCACCGTCCAATCCTGGCGCCGCAAGACCTCCCTGACATTGCCGACGACGAGGTCGGACTCCGCCTCGCTGGTCGGCTCGATACTCCGGGCCAGTGCCCGCCAGGCGGGCTTGTCAGCCGTCGCGACTGTCACCCTTTCACCCTAGAGGCGAGTAGCTATCGTCGGCGCTCATGAGGATCCGGCCATGCGGCCCGCCGTGAGGATCTTGCTCTCCCCGGTCCGGACGGTTCTCACTCTGGTGGGGGGAGTCATCGCCACCCTGATTGCGGCGCCGCTGGTGATCCTGATCGCCCGGGTCAATCCCGCCAGCCCCCAGATCGAGCGGGTGGCTCGGGTATGGAGCAGGATCTGGCTGGCCGCGGCCGGATGCCCGCTGGAAGTGCGAGGACGCGAGCATGTCGACACCAGTCGCTCCCATGTGGTGGTCGCCAACCATCTCTCGGTGCTCGACATCATGGCCTGCTTCCTGGCGGTGCCGCTCCCGATTCGCTTCCTGGCCAAGAAGGAGCTCTTCAAGGTGCCCCTGCTCGCTCCCGCCATGAGGGCCATCGGAATCGTGGAGGTGGACCGGGTGGCGCGGTCGGCGATCCATGAACAGGTCAACAATCAAGCCAGCGCCCTGGTGGCCTCCGGTCGTTCACTGATCATCTACCCCGAAGGCACCCGGAGTCGCAGCGGGGAGCTGCGGCCGTTCAAGAAGGGCGCCTTCACGATGGCGGTAGCGGGCGGAATCCCCGTCCTCCCTGTCACCATCGCCGGGACCCATCGGGCGTGGCCGCCCGGCAAGCTGTGGATCTACGGCGGGAAGCTCACGGTGGTGATCGATCCACCGATCGAGACCACCGGATCGGGGCGCGAGGAGGTCGCTCGCCTGGCCGAGCAGGCACGAGCCATCATCGAGCGGCGCTACGCCGAGCTCGGGGGCAAAGGGGCCTAGTCGTATACCCCTGCCAGGTAGGACCTGTCGTCGCTCACCAACACCAGGAAGGCCCCGGCCGACGTCACGATCTGATAACGGTTGCCGGCGTTCTCTCCCTTCCACCAACGACCCATCAACCGCCAGGGCCCCGCCCAGTTGAGCACCGGTTCCCAGCGAGATCCCAGGCGAATCCGGCACGGCATCCCCTCCTCCCATTCGATATCGATCGCCACCGGGGCGGGCGGAACCAGGGCCGGAGCCGGACCGGGGGTGGCGCCGGGCCAGGGAGCGGCGATGTCGAGCTCGGGATGGCCCGGCTCCTCGCCAAACCGATGCCAGAGAACCTGCTCGCCCGGCATCCTTCCCCCTTGCCTTCCCGCCTGCAGTACCGCATCGGGTCCCACCAATGCCTGCGCTCGGGCCAGCGCTCGCTCTACCTCCGGGCGGTCGGGGTCATATCCCTGCCAGCCCCATTTCCCATCTACCCCGGTCACCGTCTCCAACAACGCCAGCTGGCAGCCGTCCCCGGACAGATCCGACGGATCGAGGCGAAGACGGACCAAACCGCCCGGAATCCCCCCCTTGCCGTTGGCCTCTTCGATCCAGGCCCGCAACTGCCACCAGACCCGTTCGGTCAGGGCCGCCTCCCAGAAAGGGTCTGCCGACCGCCAGATCCGGGTTCGCACATTTCCGCTCGCGGCTTCGGCCTGGATCTCCACCCGATGGGGGGACATCCCCTCCCTGCGCAATCCCATCATCAAACGGGCGGAGAGGGCCCGGGCGGAGAACGCGACCTGATCGAGCGTTTCCAGTGGCTCTTCGTAAAAGGCTTCTACCGCCAGGTCGGATGGGATCGAACGGGGATGGGTGGCACGATCCTCACCGCAGGCCAAACGGTGAGCAACCAGCCCCGCTTCTCCGAAACGAGAGGCCACCGCCTCTCGGGGCAGATCGGCCAACCCTCCCAGAGTGGCGACACCCAGCCATCGAAGGGTTGCTATCAGCTCATCCTTCTCCAGAGTGGAGATATCGAGGGTGGAAAGAAAGGAAGCCGTGTCCTCAACGATGAGCGGCACCTCCCCGGCCGACATGGCCGCCCAACGGGCAGCAAAGGGGCCGTCGGCCACTCCCAGCCGTGGTCGGTTATGGGGATGCGCCACCCGGGCCAGGTCCTTTTCCACTCTCTTGATCAGCGAAACCTCCCCGCCGTAGTAACGCGTTGCCCCGTCTATAGGAAGAAGGGCCAATCCGGGCTCGACTAACTCCACTCGCGGAATCAGTTCCTCGAGGAGGGTCATCACCTGTTCGAAACGGCGGGTTTCGGCTCCCAGGTCGCGGACCTGCACCCGGGCGGTGGGGCAGAGCGCCTCGGCGGCTCTTCGGCCCATTCCCAAGATGACCCCGGCCTGGCGGGCAGCCGGGTTTGCCGCCCGCACCCGTTGTGTCTCCCCGCCCTGACCGCTTCCCCGGGTAGAAGGGGCACGCTCCTCGAAGACGAACCAGGCTTTGTCCGGTTCTCGCTCACCCGGAGACGATTGATCGAGAGGCCAATCCGGATACCACACGCACAATGTCCGCACCCGCCTCCTCCTCCTGCAACACGAATTCCTGGGGAGGGATCGATTTGCCTGTCATCTCGAATTGGAGTTGCCGGCTCCCCAGGCATCCATGCCCGTGGTCGGGCCCTTCCCACTCCACCCCAGTGCCCTTTATGCGCACATGGGCAACGCCCGAAGGCAAACCTCCCCGCAGCGGTCGCAGCGCCAGACCCGACTTACGGGCCCGATTGAGGGCGGCCAAACGGCGAAGCTGGCTTTCCCCCACCCCTGCCGGGATCTCGGCATAGACCGCCGCCACCCCTTCCAGAACAGCTGCCGTCACCTGCGGCCACAGTCTCCCATCGGAGCATCGCACTACCACCAACCGATGGGCCTGGACCCCGACTTCCCATGCCGCCAGTGGCGAGAACCATCCCCGAGCATCTATCACTACAACCATGCCAACCCGGGAAGGAGCGGCCAGCAAGGAGAGCCCCAGCCTGGTCAACCCCCGCCCCGCCGGACCCTCCAAGCCGACGATCTTTCCTGGCGATAAAGCCAGGGCGACGTCGGCCCAAGGGGCATCGGCCGATTGCCGTGCCACCACTGCCATCAGGCAGATCTTAATCGAACAGTTGTTCGATCAGCAAAGGCTAATCCCGAAGATCCTCCCGCCGCCGCTCGGAGTCGGTGACCCGGGCCTCGATCACCCGATCTGCCTCATCAGCACTGAGCGGCGACCCGGTGACCGCCTCGAGGAAGGGCTCTCTCTCCAGTGCCCACAAGATCAGATTGGTCACCGCCGTGACCGTGGCCGTTCTGGGAATGACCCGCAGCAGGGCGGTCTCACCGAAATAGTCACCGGCGCCGAGCCGATTGACCTCGTCCCCTCCCTTCGCCACCGACACCACCCCGGTCTCTATCAGGTAGAACCTGTCTCCGTCCTCGCCCTCGGCGATCACGATCCCCCCTGCCGGCACCTCCGATTTGGTCAGTTCGCGGGACAGACTTTCGATCACCGGCTGTTCGAGCACCGCAAAGATGGGAAGATCCAGCAACAACTCGTAAGCAGGGCCCGGAAGCTCGGCCGTCTCGTCGAGCCGGCGCATGGGTAGCCACTGCCCCATCCCGACCGCCACCCCCGCGAGACCCACCCCAACAAATGCCCCTCTCCCCCCGCGGACAGCGACGAGCACGGGAACCAGAGCTGAACCGGCGGCCTGGCCGGCCATCAGTAGGGCTTCCTGCAACCCAAACACCCGGGTCAGGACCCGGCGTGAGGTCACTCTCTGCAGGAGGGTTCGACCGGCGACGTCGACGAAAGGCTTACCGGCGCCCGTCGCGACCAATAGAACCAGGGCCAGTGCCGAGCTGGAGGGTGAGACCCCGAGCACAGCCAGGGGCAAACCGGAGAGGATCACCCCGCCGACGATCGCGGGAGCCATCCGCTGGCGCTTGACCAGGAACACCGTGCCGGCGGCGCCCAGAAGACCGCCGACTCCCAGGGCCGCTCCCAGCACGCCGGGGCCAGACGAGCCCATCGCCAGAAGATCCAGGCCGAGGACCACGGTGAGGATGTCCAGCGCACCGGCCAGCACGAACTGGCTCGCAAACGTCAGAGTGAGGCGGCTGGCTGCCGGGCTGTCCCTGACCGATCTGAAGCCCTCGATGGCCGCGGCGACGACCCGGTGACGTTCGATCAGGGGATGGCGGGGATCACTGAGCGGCAGCCGGTAGGTGATCGCCGCGCCGATCGCGGCGGCCACGGCGGCGGCGGCGTACACGTAGCCGGGGCCGCCCGGACCCAACAACAACGCCGCCGCCAAAGGTCCGGCGAAGAACCCGAACCCTTCTACCGAGCTGGAAATCGAGTTGGCGGCGGTCAATTGCTCGGGGGTCTCGGAGACATCGGGCAAGAGCGCGTAGTGAACCGGCCGGGTCAGGGTGACCGCGACGGCGGCCAGAACAGCACACCCGTACACCAGGCCGGCAGGCGCTTGCCCGATCAGGGCCACCGCGGTGATGGCAAAGGCGATCGCCTGCAGGCCAAAGCCCAGGCCCAGGGCCCGGCTGCGAGCGATGCGATCGCCTAGTTGTGAAACGATCGGGGCGACGAGGGTGGCCGGAATCAGCTGAGCGACGGCCATGAGACCCGCGGCCCCGGCGCCACCCACACCGTAGGCCCAAACCAGGATCGCCACCCAGGTTGCCAGCTCGGCCGAGTTGAAGATCAGAAAGGCTGCCAGCACCCGCCTCAGCGCGCGCGAGCGAGCCAGGACGCGGAAGGGACCGGCAGTCGGGAAATCGGCGATCGATCCAACCTAGTTGCGACAGACCAGGCCAACCCTGGAAAGATGATGAGATGGACGTGCCGGGGCTGTTGCTCGTCGGGCTGGCGATCGCGGCCGGTCTCGTCGGGATCGTGGTCGCGGCACTCCCCGGCCTCGTCCTGGTGTGGGCGGCCATCCTGGTCTGGGCCCTGGTGGAGCAGACCGCGCTGGCGTGGATCGTCTTGACGATTGCCACCGCTCTGGCGGTGGGCGGTCAGATCGTCAAATACGTCATCCCCGGTCGCCGGCTCCGCGATGCAGGCATCCCCAAGCGCTCGCTGCTGGCCGGGGCACTTCTCTCCCTGGTCGGATTCTTCGTCATCCCGGTAGTCGGTTTCGTGATCGGGTTCGTACTGGGCGTCTACATCGCCGAGAGGTATCGCCTGCGATCAGGCGGCCAGGCATGGTCCAGCACCAGACACGCCCTCAAGGCGGCGGGGCTCTCGATCTTGATCGAGCTGGCGGCTGGCCTGCTCATCGCCGGCCTCTGGTTGGCGGCGGTCGTCTTCTTCTGACCGGTTCGCCTTTTCGCTCGGACGAATCAGCTGCCGCCGCCACCTCGCCCCCGGCCTGGCGGGTCGCGGCGAGCTCTTCCAGCTCCTCGAGGGTCCGGGGCCAGTCCTCGCCCAACAGACGCGACAGCGACCGGTCGGCCAGCACCTTACCGCCGGTCTGGCACGTCGGGCAGTAGTTGGTTTCGTTGTCGGCATAGACAATGCGCTGCACCGGAGACCCGCACCGGGGGCAAGGCTCCCGGTACTTGCCGTGCACCGCCATTTCGGGACGGAAAGCCGTGACCTGGGAAGGCCAGCCTTCACCGACCTGTCGGCGCAACAAGTCGGTCCAGTGCCACAGCTGGTGGACGGTGGCGGCTTGCAGCCGCTCGATCTCGTCACCACCCAGCTGGCGCGTGCGCGCCACCGGGGACAAACGGGCCTCCCACAAGATCTCGTCCGAGAATGAGTTCCCGATTCCCGAGAAGATGCGGGGATCGGTTAGGGCCCTTTTGAGAGTCCGATTCTCGACCCGGAGGGCCTGTGCGAAGGCTGCCGGACTTGCCTCCAGGGGCTCGATGCCGCCCCGATTCTCGCCGGCCAGTGCCCCTTCTCCCTCCAGGATCCAAATGCCGGCCCGCTTCCTAGTCCCCTGCTCGGTCAGGATGAGCGTCCCGGTGGGAAAATCGAGCGCCGCCAGGCCCACCTTCCTGGGTACCGCCGCACCCGCAGGCTTCCATTGCAGGCGTCCGGCGATCATCAGGTGGATCACCACGAAGAGGGCCTCTCCGAACTCCAGGACCAGCCGTTTGCCAAGGCGACGAAGCCCTGTCACCGTCTGGCCTTGAGGCGCCGTATACGGTGGCTGAACCGTGCGGAGTACCGCCGGAGAGGCGATCCTGACCCGATCCAGTGTCTGGCCCAGCACGCGCCGCTCCAAGGCCTCCAGGTAGACGACGATGTCGGGGAGCTCTGGCATCGATCCCTCAAACCTACCCGGGTCCGGTTAGCTTGCCGCCGGCATGGGCATCCGCACTCAGACCTGGGTCCTGGCTCGCTCTCCCGCCGGCCTGCCCGATCCGAACGACTTCGCGATCCGGGAAGTGGAGCTTGGCAAACTCGGCCCGGGGCAGGTCCTGGTGGCCAACCGCTTCATCTCGGTCGACGCCGGAGTCAGGGATCGGTTGTCCCGGGACAGCTATGGGCCCCGAACCGAGGTGGGTGAAACCATCGATGGCTTCGCGGTAGGAGAGGTGATCGCCTCGACCCACGAACGGTTGCTAGTGGGAGACCGCGTTGCCGCCGGCACCGGCTGGCGCCAGCACTACATCTCCAGCGGCAAGGGACTGCTCCGACTCGACCCCGCCATCTTCTCGCCACCCATACCCGATTCGGCCGCCATCGGTGTGCTCGGCGTCTCGGGCCTCACCGCGTATTTCGGACTTCTCCGGGTGGCGAGGATCTGGCCCGGCGAAACCGTTCTGGTCTCGTCCGCGGCGGGAACCGTAGGGGCCACCGCCGGTCAGATTGCCCGCATCAACGGCTGCCGGGTGGTGGGCATAGCCGGAGGTGAGGTCCGTTGTCGATTCGTCACCCAGGAGCTGGGGTTCGACCGCTGCCTCGACCGGCACGATCCCGGGCTAGCGCAGGCCATCGCCGACGCCTGCCTCGAGGGGGTGGACGTCTACTTCGACAACGTCGGGGGGGAACTGCTCGACCTTGCCCTCCTCGCCATGAACCGGGGCGGCCGCGTGGTGATGGCTGGCCAGGTCTCCGAGTACAACCTCGACCACCCCCGCGGGGCGCGCCATATCCGTGAGGTCGTGGACCGCCGGCTGCGCATCGAGGGGCTGATCGTGTGGGACTTCCTCTCCGATTTCCGGCCCGCGATGGAAGAGATGAGCGACTGGATACGCGACGGTCGGCTGCGCTTCACAGAACACGTTGTCGATGGTTTCGAGAAAGCCCCGCAGCTGTTCTGCGATCTCTTTTCGGGTGGGGTCACGCGTGCGGGACTGGGGCGATGGCTGGTCCGCCTGTAGCAGCCGGATGCATCGCCATCCGCGCCGTGCGATCGATCCTTGTGAAGCCCAGCGCCCCCAACGTGATGACGAAGGCGACTCCGAGGAACATGGCGCGGTATCCGAACAGCCCGATGGCAGCTCCGATCACCGGAGAGGCCGCGAACAAGGTCAGATCAAACACCGCAGTGAAAATGGCAGTGGCCGTACCCCGCGCTCGGGGTGCCGCTCGCACCGTGGCGATGCCGAGGATCACCGGGTAGGAGATGCCGTGACCGAGACCGGTGAAGATGCCGCCCACCACCAGCCCCAACGTGCTCGGCACCAGCCCGAGCACAGCCAGGCCAAGGGCATACAGGCCGAGTCCCGGCGGGATCATGCGGGCGGGGCCGACCCGATCGGGCACCCAGGCGAAGGCCAGTCGCCAGGCAACCGCCATCGACGCGTAGGCGGCAAAGAATGGACCAACCGTGCCAAGGTGCGAGGTAGCCACGTAGGTCTTTACGAAGATGAAAGCCGTGGTGAATCCCAGCGATACGAAAAGCGACACCAGCCAGATCGGCCGCAGTTCAGGGCTGCGCAGCACTGATCCGAACCCGCTGGTGGCGGCGCCGGTATGGACCCCGCTGCGTTCGAGGAACATCGACAGGGCGAAGGCGCCCACCGAGAACCCGGCCGCCGCCAAGAACAACCCGCGATAGCCCCAGTTGCCGGTGAGGATGAGGTCACCGAGAGCCGGTGCGATGCCGATCGGGGCCAGGCCCGAAATGCCGAAAAGCGCAATCCCTTGTGTCCGGTTCTCGACCGGAACCCGATCCGCGATATAGGTCCAGAAGGCGGTCATGGTCATCGCCTGGCCAACCCCCTGGAGGAGCCGCGCCACTACCACCGCCGGGCCGAGTTGGTCTACGAAGG
>DATHSX010000004.1:0-1826 GCA_035463935.1 Acidimicrobiia bacterium
TGTTTCGCTTAGGAGCGGCGGTGGTGTTCCTCGGGGTCTCTACCAGCGCCATCGCCCTCGGCTGGGCGATGGTGGCCGCTCCGTTGTGCATCCTCCTAGTCCGGCCCTGGCGGATCGACCGGGAGACGGTGGAGGGGGTGGAGGCAACCCCGGCCCGGGGTTTCCTCGCCAGCTATGTCCTCGGCAGCTCGGCCTCCCAGCTCCTGCTCGGCGGGGCGCCGCTGGGGGTGGGAGCGCTGGGTGGCGGCGAGGCGCTACGCAGCATCATCTTTGTCACCTTCACCCTCTACCGGGCGCCGCTCACCCTGATCTACAACCTGCAGGGTCGCGTGCTCTCCCTCCTGGTTCGTCTGGACAGCAAAGCCGACCTCAGGCGAGGTGTCACTCGTCTGCTCTCCGTCGGAGTCGTGCTGGTGGCGTCCGCCGGGGTGGTCGGATGGTTGGTTGGGCCGGGGGTGGTGGAGCTGCTGTTCGGGACCGAGTTTCGCCCGGCGGCGATGGTTGCCGCCCTGGCGGCGGCGGGAGTCATCGCCGGCTCGATCACCCAGCTCATGGGCCAGGCCCTGGTCGCCACCGGCTCCACGGGCCAACTCGCCGGCGCCTGGGTAGGAGGTCTCGCCTCGGGCCTGCTCACCATGATCCTCCTGGGTGGTAGTCCCGACCACCGGGTGGCGGTCGGATTCCTGGTTGGAGAGTTGGTCGCCCTCGGCCTCGCCGCCTGGCGTACCCTCCGTTGAGGCTGGGACCGGTCCCGGCCACCGATCGTGCAGATAGCGCAGCGAGGTCGGGAGGCGGCGAATGAGGTCGGCCGGTACCGGTGGCACGAGGTCCCCGACCACGATCAGGTCGCCTTCAACATGGACTAGGCCCGCTCGCATGAGGGCTTCCAGGTAGAGGGGCCTTCGGAGCTTCTCGTTGCGTCTGCCCGCCTCGGAGATCCGCAGAAGCTCGGCCACAGCCGGCGCTCCCAACACCGCGCTCCAGAACCGGCGGACATAGAGATCCTGGGCGGGGTACCCGGAAGCCGAGGGACAGGTCGTGACCGCCATCAACTCGCGAGTCCGGACCGTGGGTCGGAGCGCCTCGCCCGTCGACGGTGCGGCGTGCGATGCTTTCGGAGGACGGGCATCGGGTCTCTCGGGCGAGGCGCTCCGCATACGTAGCGATATATCGCCGATCGTTATACATCGTCAAGTGGAGTAATTTACCGATTTTTCGCGTTCGCGTCCGACACTTCCGCCGGACTGTGAGCCTTTGGCGGCGCCGGGCAGGGATCAGGTGCGCTTTAAGCCCAAGTTGCCTTGATGCACTGCCCGGCGGTGGCTAGATCAGGTGGGAACCACCCCATCGACTTGTAGGACTCTTGTCAGGAAGATCGCCATCTGCCACCTCGTCACGGCAAGGTCGGGTGAGAAGTCCGTCGCGCTCGTACCCTTCGTGATGTTGATGGCGGCCAGCTGGTTGATCGCGGTCTGGGTCGGCTCGTCCAGCCCCGAGATATCGACGAAGCCGGCATCGGGCGGCACCGTAGGCACGGGTATTCCCACTCTGATGGAGAGACGCACCAGGAAGATCGCCATCTGCCACCTGCTCACCTGATCGTTCGGGGAGAACGTGGTGGGGCTGGTTCCGGTGGTGATCCCCAGCGATGCCAGCTGGTTGATGGCATCGCGGGTCGCTTGATCAAACGCGTCGATATCGGTGAAGCCGTGGTCGACCGGAGGCGGCACCGCCACCCCGTGGACCCGCGCCTGCCTCACCAGGAACAGGGCCATCTGCCATCTTGGAACCACCACATTGGGAGAGAACGTGCTTGGGGTCGTACC
>DATHSX010000005.1:0-1755 GCA_035463935.1 Acidimicrobiia bacterium
TCGCCAATACCGCCGGGGGTGTGCTGTACCCGAACGCCCGGCGTCATCTGGTGAGGGCGGGCATCGGGATCTACGGCATCCATCCCTCTCCGGCGACCAGGCCCGCTATCGATCTCGTCCCGGCGATGAGGATCGTGTCCAGGGTGGCCTACCTGCAGCGGCTGCCGGCCGGGAGCCGCCCGTCCTATGGCCGGCGCCACCCGCTTTCCGCCGAGTCGACCGTGGCTACCGTGCCGATCGGGTACGCCGACGGGGTGCCGAGGGGGTTGTCGGCGAGCGGGAGGGTGTTGATCGGCGGCAAGAGCCACCCCCTGGCCGGGACGGTCACCATGGATCAGATCGTGGTAGATGTTGGCGACGACCCGGTCCAGGTCGGCGATGAGGTGGTACTGATCGGCCGCCAGGGCGCAGGGGAGATAACCGCCGATGACTGGGCCGAGCAATTGGGGACGATTGCCTACGAGATCGTTTGCCAGATCGGCCCGCGCTTACCCCGGCGATACTCGGCATGACCCTCACCGCCATTCCCGGGGTCAAGGTCGGTCATTGGACCGACCACCAGCATGCGACCGGGTGCACGGTGGTCGTACTTCCCGAGCCCAACGTCACCACGGTGGAGGTGCGAGGCGGCGCCCCCGGGACCCGGGAGACGGCGCTGCTGGCGGTGGGGATGCGTGTGGAGCAGGTCCAGGCCATCTTGCTAACCGGGGGGAGTGCCTTCGGTCTGGCGGCCGCCGACGGGGTCGTCCGTGAGGTGGCGACCGACCGCCGAGGGCATCCGACTGCGGCGGGGCCGGTCCCGATCGTACCGGCGGGCGTGGTGTTCGACCTTCCTCTCGACGGCGGTGGCCGCCGGCCCGGTCCGGAGGAGGGTGCCGCCGCCTACCGGTCGGCCACCAGCAATCCGGTGCCCATGGGCCTGGTCGGGGCTGGGACCGGAACCTCGTCGGCGAAATGGCGCGGTTTCGAGTTCCTGGTGAGAACCGGGATCGGCTCGGCGGTGGTGGAGACCCCCAGCGGCCAACTGGTGGCCGCCCTGGTGGTCCTCAACCCGGTCGGCGACGTCTTCACTCTGGAAGGTGAGTCCCTGACCGGTGGATCGCCGATCCCGCCCTTTACCCCGCCCACGCCTCCGGCTCCCGCCGGCAACACCACCCTGGTGGTGGTGGCGACCTCGACGGCCCTGAGCAGGGTGGAACTCAGCCGGCTGACGGTGCGATCGCATGACGCGATCGGCGCCTGCATCCGCCCGGCCCACACGCGCTTTGACGGCGACATGGTCTTTGCCAGCGGATGCGGGACGGTTCCGGGCGATGTCGACGAGGCCGCGGAGGCGGCCTTTGTAGCCACCGGCCGGGCGATAGCAGCCAGCGTAAAGGCATCGTTGTGAAAGTTGTCGCACCGTTTCGGTGGGTCAACCTGCACAACCCGCCCCGCGTACAACCCTCGTGAACGAAAACGAACCGTTTCGGGTGCTCATGGTCTGCTGGGGCAACATCTGCCGCTCACCCACAGCCGAGGGGATCCTGCGCCACCTGGCAGAGGCCAGAGGTCTGGCGGTAGAAGTGGATAGCGCCGGGACAAGCAACGAGCATGCGGGGAGCCCTCCCGACCACCGTGCCATCTCGGAAGCGGCCCGGAGAGGCATCGACCTGGCGGGCCTGCGCGCCCGGCAGATCCGTCCCTCCGACTTCTTCGACTTCGACCTGATTCTCACCGCCGATGGGATGGTCGACCGGGTGGTGCGAAGGCAGG
>DATHSX010000006.1:0-1503 GCA_035463935.1 Acidimicrobiia bacterium
GGAAGTTTGGCGAACCTGCTCGGCTACCAGCATGATGAGGAGCTGGGGGCAACCTTCCTACAGGTGTCGAACCGTCAAAAAGTAAGCGGTTTCGCCTACGGCCCCGGAAATGTGATGGCCGTGGAGTTGCGTCTGGGTGCCGCTCTCTCCCATTACAACGACACGGCGAAAGACTTTCTAGTCGACTTGCGGAACGAACTCGAAGAAGTCAACGGCCGAAGGCCGACTCCGCCGCCAACCGCTTGAGGGGGGTGGCCAGGGCATGAGGACAATTCGATCCTGATCCGGGTGGTCACAACTCACCCTGCAGATTTGCGTCGAGCCATCTTCCGGAGGCTGATGGCACCGGAGCCGGCCACTCCCCATTACCGCCCATCCGTCCGGACCGTAGCTCGTCACCGGGCGAGCCTTAGCCATCGCGTGCCGATCAAGGGTCAGGAGCTCCGGAGGTCATCATGGAGGGCGACATCGTCGACCAGTTGCTCATCTGCCTGGTCGACCCACCCGCCGATGCGGCGTTCGTCACTCGCTCACGGTGTCGCCGTGGCGGTGGGCTACCTTCCACTCGCCGTCCTCGAGGCGGTACACCTGCGTAGCCCGCAAGGTGTAGCTGCTCGGCTGTCCGTCGATGGAGCACGAAGTGTGCTCGAGGCCGGCGGTGTAGGCCATGTCGCCCACCACGTCGTAGGCCTGCAGTTCGAACGCGTGCGACGTGCAATTGGAGAAGGTCCTCTCGAGGGAAGAGAAGAGTTCGTCGATCTCGCGCCGTCCAAGGGCGTTGCGCCACGCACCGAGGATGCTCACTGGCTCGTTGCGAGACCAGAGCGCCCGGCGTGGGGCCGCGTCGCCGTTGTGCAGGGCGAGCTCGGCTTCGTACAGCGCGGTCTTAACCCAGCGTAGGAAGTCGTCGCGGTCGGTCATGCCGTCACCATGTTAAAACGCCAACCGCTCGGGAAGCCGGGTGGTCGAGCTCGCCGTTCACACCTGCACCGCCCATCCATCGATGCCGTAGCTCCTAACGGGGCGAGCCTTGGCCAGCGGGTGTCGATCAAGGAGGTCGAGGAGCTGGTCGCCGGCTGCCCCCTCAGGAACCATGAACTTGGCGACACGATCTTTGGCCCCGAAACAGAAGGCCCCAACCTCTTCGGGAAGCTTGCCATATTCTTCGACGAGCAGCCTCGGCCGGCGCCTGCCGGGCGCCAGCGGCCCATACACCGCGACCACCCTGGTGCGCTTGTCGGTGAGTCGCAGGGTGCCGGTTGGCTTCACCGGAGCCCCACAGTCCCTTGCCATAGCACCACGTCGACCAGATCATCGGCCAGCAGCCCGGCCGCCCAACGGCCGCCGGCCGTGTCAAGCAGAGCGATCGACAGCCGCCCATCGGCCAGCACCGTCGCCCGCCCGCAAGGACCGAGGAGAGTGGAGAAACCCGAAAAGTGCCTGTCACTATTGGGTGTCGCTCCGGGGGAGAGACTTGAACTCTCAACCAACGGATTAACAGTC
>DATHSX010000007.1:0-3154 GCA_035463935.1 Acidimicrobiia bacterium
GAAGCCCTGATTCTCCAGTACTCCCCTCTGGTGAAGTTCGTGGCGGGACGTGTCGCTGTTGGCCTTCCTCGCAACGTTGATCAGGCCGATCTGGTGTCGAACGGCGTATTTGGGTTGATCGACGCGATCGACAAGTTCGAGCCCGAGCGGGGGTTCAAGTTCGAGACCTACGCCATCAACCGTATCAAAGGGTCGATCCTCGACGGGTTGCGGGCTCTCGACTGGGTGCCGCGGTCCGTTCGCTCACGGGCGCGGGAGATCGAGCGCTCGATGGCCGAACTCGAGCACCGCCTGCATCGGACTCCGACCGACGAGGAACTGGCGAGCCATATGAGCGTCGAAGTCGACTCGGTTCGTAACACCCTGGCCGAGATGTCGAATCTCGGACTCGTGGCGCTCGATGAACTGGTGGGACCGGAGTCGGCCTCTTCGCTGGGCGATTTCCTCCCGGATCCGAGCGGCGTCGGCCCCGAAGCCGCCTTCCAAGCGGCTGAGACCCGTCACCTGCTCGGTGACGCCATCAACCGGCTCCCCGATCGCGAGCGTCTGGTTGTCACCCTGTACTACTTCGAGGGACTGACCCTGGCCGAGATAGGCGAGGTCCTCGGAGTCACCGAATCCCGGGTCTGTCAGATTCATGCCAAGTCGGTGCTGTCTCTCCGCAACCGGATGGCGGAGCCCACCTTTCGGTAGCGGGAGAGGTCGCCTCTTGCCGGCGGCTAACATCGTCTCCAACGACACACGTCGGTGACCCCTTATGGTCGGTTGCAGCCGTTCGCGGCCAACCGGAGGGGGGACCAGGAATCGGATCGGCTTTGGCGCGATCGTTCCCGGTCCGGGTGCATGGCAGGTTGGCCCCGCCGGCGGAGGAAAAACCAAGAACCGAGGAGACCAGCATGGCTGTCACCATCAAACAGCTGCTCGAGGCAGGGGTCCATTTCGGACACCAGACCCGGCGGTGGAACCCGAAGATGCGCCCCTATATCTACGGGGAACGCAACGGCATTCACATCATCGACCTCCGCCAGACGCTCACCCAGATCGAAACAGCGGCTGACTATTTGCGCGACCTCACGGCCAACGGCGGCTCCCTGCTGTTCGTCGGCACCAAGAAGCAGGCTCAGGCACCGATCGCCGACGCCGCCCAGGCGGCCGGGATGCCGTTTGTCAACTTCCGCTGGCTGGGCGGCATGCTCACCAATTTCACAACCATCCAAAAGCGGATCTTCTATATGAAAGAGCTGGAGCGGATGGTGGCCAGCAGCGAGATCAACGCCCTCTCCAAGCGTGAGAGGCTTTCGATCCGTCGTGAGCTCGACAAGCTGCAGCAGACCCTGGGCGGGGTGAGGGACATGACTCGGGTCCCCGATGCCGTCTTCATTGTCGACGTCAATACCGAGCACACGGCGGTCAAGGAAGCAACCCGCCTTGGACTGACCACGCTGGCGCTGGTGGACAGCAATTGCGATCCCGACCACATCGAATTTGTCATCGCCGGTAACGACGATGCCATCCGCGCAGCCGCGGTGGTCGCCGGGGCGTTGGCCGACGCCTGCCGGGAAGGACAGGAACTGGCCGGGAAGAAGTCGGCCACACCGAAGACGGATACGCCGGCTGAGACCCCATTGACCGAGGTGGCGCCGGCTGAGGCCCCGGTTGAGACAGGGATGCTGGACGAGGTGCCCGCCAGTGGCTGACATCGGTGCCAAGGACGTACAGCGTCTGCGGCAGATGGCCGGCGTGGGCATGATGGACGCCAAGAAGGCGCTGGTTGAGACCGGCGGAGACTTCGAGAAGGCCATGGAGATCCTGCGGATCAAGGGCTTGGCCAAGGTCGCCAAACGAGCCGGAGAGCGAGAAGCGACCGAAGGCACCATCGGCAGCTACATCCATTTCCAGGCGGACCGGCCCGTGACTGGAGTGTTGGTGGAACTGGCGTGTGAAACCGACTTTGTCGCCAAGAACCCCGACTTCCGCCAAGCCGCCAACGACATCGCGATGCACGTCGCTTGGGGTCGCCCGCGCTGGATCCGGCGGGAGGAAGTCGACTCCGCGATCCTCGACAAGGAAAGAGAGCTGATGGCCCTCCAGGCCATGGAAGAGGGGAGGCCCGAGCAGGTCATCCCCAAGATCGTCGAAGGTCGTATCAACGCCTTCTACGCAGACAACGTCCTCTACGACCAGAAGTACGTCAATGCCGAGAAGTTCGACGGCACCGTGGGCGACCTGGTCAATCAGCTGGCGGCCCGGATGGGTGAGAACATCTCGATCAGACGCATTGCCCGCCTCGCGATCGGCGACCAGATCTGATGGGGGAGGGGCGGCGGCGGCGGGTCCTGCTCAAGCTCAGCGGTGAGGCATTCGCCGATCCGCTGGTGGGATACGGCATCGACCCCGAGACGGTCCATCGCGTCGCCGCCGAGGTGGCCGAGGCGACCGAGGGCGGAACCGAGATCGCGATTGTGGTCGGCGGCGGCAACATCTTTCGGGGAGTGTCACAGCAGGCCAAGGGAATGGATCCGGCCAACGCCGATTACATGGGGATGCTGGCTACCGTCATCAATGCCCTGGCGCTGCGTGATGCCCTCGAACATGCCGGCGTGGCAACCAGGGTGCAGAGCGCGATCACCATGCAGCAACTGGCTGAGCCCTACATCCGGCTGCGGGCCATCCGTCACCTGGAGAAGGGACGCGTGGTGGTGTTCGCGGCGGGGACCGGCAACCCGTTCTTCACCACCGACACCACCGCCGCCCTCAGGGCGGTGGAGATCGATGCCGACGTCTTGCTCAAGGCAAGCAAGGTCGACGGGATCTACTCCGCCGATCCCGTGCTGGATCCGAGCGCACGCAAGCTCGATGAGCTGACCTACATGGAGTTCATTGCCCAGGGGATAAGGGTGATGGACACCACCGCCATTACGATGTGCCGGGAGCACCGCATACCGATTGTGGTCTTCGACATGACCGAGCCCGGCAACATCGTTCGGGCCGTGGCCGGGGAGTCGATCGGGACCGTGGTCCACTGAGGAGGAGCGATGATCTCCGAGCTGTTATCCGAGGCCCGGAAAAAGATGGAGCAGGCGGTTGAACACGTCGGGGCCGAATTCACCACGGTGCGCACCGGACGAGCTAACCCTCAGATCCTCCATCGGGT
>DATHSX010000008.1:0-4506 GCA_035463935.1 Acidimicrobiia bacterium
CAGCGCCCGGCAAGCCTCGTTGAAGCGATCGATGCCGTAGTCCGCGATCTCCTGGGGACCCGAGATCCCCAGCAACTTCTCCACCTCCATCTCCACCGGTAGGCCGTGTGTGTCCCAGCCGAAGCGACGCTCGACCCGATAGCCCCGCATGGTCCAGTACCGGGGCACCACGTCCTTGATGACCGATGCGAGCAGTGTGCCGAAGTGGGGGCTGCCGGTGGGGAAGGGGGGGCCGTCATAGAAGACGTACTCGTGATCGGTGGGGCGGAGCCTCACCGACTCGGCGAAGGCGTCGAGGGTTTCCCAGAGCTTGAGCACCTCCTCTTCGAGTGCGGGGAAATGCACCGAGGGCGGGACGCGCACGAAGTCGGATCGGGCCGCCATGAGGACGGAATGGTAGGAGCCGGGAGTCTCGTCCTTGGCCGCCTGCCCGGATAGCCCCGCCTGCCAGCTAATGTTCCGGCCCCCACCGGGGCATATCCAATGGCCAGACAGCTTGCCGCCAACACTCTCAAGCGCTTCCGCATCCAGCTCGAGGCGGAGAAGCATCGTCTCGAAGATGTCATCGCCGAGCATGAGCGGGAATTGGAGGAGGCCCGGCTCACCGAGACCTCCGCCGAGCGGAGCCCGGACCCGGGCAGCGCCGAGGCCGGCTCGATGAACTTCGAATACGAGAAGGAGCTGTCGCTCGGACAGAACACCGTCGACCTGCTTCGTAAGGTGGAGCACGCCCTCGCCCGGATCGGCAACAAGGCCTACGGGGTATGCGAAACGTGTGGCCAGCCGATCCCGGTAGCCCGCCTCGAAATCCTGCCATACGCCACCGAGTGCGTTTCGTGCGCCCGTCGGGGTTGACCAGGCAACCCGCGGCTCTCCGCCAAATCGTCACCGCCTACGCCCTGGCCGCGCTCGTGGTCCTCCTCGACCTCGTCACCAAGCGTTGGGCCGCTCACGAGCTGGCCGGTGCGCCCCGCTCCGTGATTCCGGGGATCCTGGGGTTTCGCTACGCGGAGAACCCGGGGGCCGCCTTCTCCCTCTTCCAGAACGCGGGTCCTTTCCTGGGCATGGCCGCGGTCGTCGCAGTCGGCGTGGTCGGTACAGCAGTTGCCCGCCGTCCCCGGCCCGGCCACGAGGTGGTGGCCTTCGGATTCATCATCGGGGGAGCTCTCGGCAACCTTGTCGATCGGATCGCTCGCGGCCCGGGTTTCCTCGACGGCCACGTGATCGACTGGGTTCAGCTCCTGACCATCCCCACCTTCAACATCGCCGACTCCTCCATCACCGTCTCGGTCTCCATCCTCCTCATCGCCTCATGGTTTTCGCGTCCCGTATCTGCCGATCGGCCTGTTCATGAACAAGAGGCTTGAAGGAACCGTCCCCGATCGGCTGCGCGGCGAGCGGGCCGACAAGGTGGTGGCGGAGCTGGCGGGGATCTCCCGGGAGGCCGCTCGCCGTCTGTTCGACCAAGGCGTCAAGGTCGACGGGAGAGCTGTGGAGGCGAGGACCCGGCTGGAGGGGGGGACCATCGACTTTCCCGCGCCCGCCACAGCCGGCGGCACCGTCCCCGAGTTCGTCGACTTCGTGGTGCGGTATGAGGACGAACATCTGCTGGTGGTGGATAAGCCGGCGGGAGTGGTCGTCCACCCCGGGGCGGGACACGAGCGGGGAACCCTGGCCGCTGGCCTCGTGCACCGTTACCCCGAGTTGGAGGGTGTGGGGCAACCGGGACGGTGGGGCATAGTCCACCGGCTCGATCGGGGAACTTCGGGTCTCCTCGTCGTCGCCCGCACCCAGGACTGCTATCGGCGCCTGACCCGCCAGCTCGCGGAGCATGGGATCCGCCGAAGCTACCTGGCCCTCGTGCATGGGATCCCGGAGATGCCCACCGGGACCATCGACGCCCCCATCGGGAGGGACCCGGCCCATCCGACCCGGAAGCGGGTGCTTCCGGACGGAAGACCAGCCCGTACCCACTATCGGGTGGCCGGCTCTTACGGCGCCGCCTCGCTGCTCGAGGTCGAGCTGGAGACGGGCCGCACCCATCAGATCCGGGTTCACCTGGCCGCCATCGGCCATCCCGTGGTGGGCGATCGCACCTACTCCCGGCGGGCCGACCCCGTCCGCCTGCGGCGGATGTTCCTTCATGCCGCGGCGCTACGGTTCACGCATCCCATGACCGGGGCCGCCATCGATGTGCGGTCGCCCCTGCCCCCCGACCTCGCCGCTCCCCTGGCGGAATTGAGCGAACAGGCCGGTACGGTGGGGAGGTGACCATCGAGCCCGTGGCCCCGGCCGTCTGTTACCGACACCCAGATCGGCCAACCGGGCTGGGCTGCTCGCAATGCGGCCGTCCCATCTGCCCGGCCTGCGCGGTTCCCGGTACCGTCGGCCAGTTCTGTCCGGATTGCGCTCGCGAGCGCGGCCGCCAGCGGGTAGTGCAGGCCCGACCGGCGGCCCGCGGCGCCCTCTACCGGAGCGCCCCGGTGACGTTTGTGCTGCTGTCGGTGGCGGTGGCGGTGTTCGTGCTCGGTTCGGTCAATGCCGGGCTCAAACAGGAGCTTTTCGTCCGCTTCGCGCAGGCCAACTTCCTGATCGCCGAAGGCGACTGGTACCGGATCTTCACCCCGGTGCTCTTGCACGGGTCGATCACCCACATTCTCTTCAACATGTGGGCTCTCTACCAGCTCGGACCGGCCGTTGAACGGCGAGTGGGGAGGATGTCCTATCTCGGGCTCTACGTGGGGGCGGCGAGCTGGGGCGGGCTGGCCGCCTACCGGCTCGGCAGCCTGGACGATGTCCTGGTGGGTGCCTCCGGTGCCATCTTCGGTCTCTTCGGCCTGTGGATCCACTCCGCCTTTCGCCTGCGGGACACCGCCTTCGGCAGAAACCTGCTGTCCAACCTGGGCTGGACCCTGCTGATCAACGCCGCCCTGCCGTTCCTCATCCCCGGCATCTCCTGGCAGGGCCACCTGGGTGGGTTCGTCGCCGGGATACTCATCGGTGAGCTGTGGAGCCGGGTACCGGGCCGCTTGCGCCCGGCAGTTCCGGCGGCGATGGCGGCTCTGGCCGTGCTGGCGGTGCTGGTCTAGCTGACGGCCGCTGCCCGGCGGGGCGGGCGAGGAGCCAGCCGCAGATAGCGGATGAGTCCGGGGCTCATCCGACTACGGTGGGAGTTACGCCGATGTCATTCGCCCACCTCCACCTCCACACCGAGTTTTCGATGCTCGACGGAGCGGCCCGGGTGAAAGATGTGGTCGACGCGGCGGCCGCCGATGGCCAGCCGGCGATCGCCATCACCGACCACGGAGTGCTCTACGGGGTGGTCGACTTCTCCAAGGCGGCTAGGAGGGCGGGCGTCAAGCCGATCATCGGCATCGAGGCCTACGTGGTGGACGGCTCCCGGTTCGATCGTCCTCGGGGCAGCGAGAACGTTCGCTATCACATGACGTTGATGGCCGTGAACGACACCGGCTATCGCAATCTGATGAAGCTGTCATCCCGGTCGTATCTGGATGGCTACTACTACAAGCCCCGGATGGATAGCGAACTGCTGTCCGCTCATGCCGAAGGGATCGTGGCGACGTCCGGTTGCCTCGGCGGCCCGGTGGCCCGCCGGCTGGCCCCTGACGCCTCCCGCGAGGAAGGCCAGGCGGGAGCCGTACGGGACTTCGACGCCGCGCTCAAGGCCGCGGCCCATTATCAGGACATCTTTGGCCGGGAGAATTTCTTCATCGAGCTCCAGGATCACGGCCTCGAGGCCCAGCGGCAGATCATGCCCGACCTGATCGATATATCCCGCCGCCTCGGTGCTCCCTTGCTCGCCACCAACGACGCCCACTACACCCGGCGGGACGAGGCCGATGCCCATGACGTGCTCCTGTGCATCCAGACCGGCTCCAACAAAGAGGACATGAATCGGCTCCGGTTCGAAGGTGACGACTTCTATCTGAAGACCGCCAGCGAGATGAGGCAGGTCTTCGGCGACGACCTATACCCGGGGGCCTGTGACAACACCCTGCTGATCGCGGAGCGAGCGGGCGTGAACCTCGAGTTCGGCCGAAGCCTGCTGCCCCAGTTCCAGGTGCCGGCGGGTCACAGCGAGCAGTCCTACCTCGAGCATCTCGTACGCCAGGGAGCGCGGGTGCGTTACGGCGATCCGCTCCCCACCGTGGTCGACGAGCGCATCGACCGCGAGCTGGCTGTCATCGCAGACATGGGGTTTCCCGCCTACTTCCTCATCGTCTGGGACCTGATCAGATACGCCCGGGAACGGCGGATCCGGGTAGGCCCGGGGCGCGGTTCGGCGGCCGGATCGATCGTGGCCTACTGCTTGCGGATCACCGACCTCGACCCGCTCGCCCACGGCCTCATCTTCGAACGCTTCCTCAATCCCGGCCGCCGGCAGATGCCCGACATCGACATGGATTTTGATGAGCGTTACCGGGCCGACGTGATCCGTTACGCCGCCGAGAAGTACGGCTCCGACCACGTAGCCCAGATCATCAC
>DATHSX010000009.1:0-2349 GCA_035463935.1 Acidimicrobiia bacterium
TTCTACCGATGCCGGCCGCCCCACCACCCGGCAGCACCGCCCACGAGGGCGGCGATCACCGCCAGGAGGAGCACCTGGCTCGTTGGAGCCGGGCTGCCTGAGAATCGGGCGATCACGATGACCAGACCAGCCATTCCCAGGCCGGTGACGGACCCGTGAAAGCGCCCATTGACCGGGGCTAGGCGGCCAGCCATGACTCCGCCGGCCGCAATGCCCGTCAGCAGCGCCAGGGTCAGCAGCGCACCGGCACTCTGGCGGTTGGCCGCTCGAATCGTGCTCTCACCCTGGGTGATCACGAGGCCGATCAAATACACCGCGGCGGAAGTAAACGAGCCCGCCGCCAGTCCCGTCAACACCGCCCCGAGCCGGATGACTCCGAGCATCAGGGTTCGACCCGGGGGCGGGGGTTACCGGATTGGGGCAACGGCGCGCCGTAGATTGGCCGCGGGCCACGGCGCCTTCCCGTCCGGAAAACCCGGCGGGAGCGAAAGGAGGATCTCGTGGTAATCAACAGGTACCTGGCCGAGGCGGTCGGGACCTTCATTCTGGTGTTCCTCGGCTCGATGTCGATTCTGGCCGCCAGTGCCACCCAGGGACCCCTGATGGTGGTGGTTCCGCTCGGGTTTGGGTTGGCGTTGCTGGCCGCCATATACGCGGTTGGTCACGTGTCGGGCGGACATTTCAACCCAGCGGTGACTCTGGCGATGTGGCTCGACAAGCGCACCACGACGTCGGACCTCGTGGGATATTGGATCGGGCAGATAATTGGGGCAGTGATCGCGTCGGCCGTGGTCCTGGCGGCGGCCGGCCAGGAGGCGGTGCTGGCGACCGTTACCCGGCACGAGTCGACCGGTGACGGCCTGCTGATGGAGTTCGTCCTCACCCTCGTCTTCGTGCTCGTGATTTTGGCCTCCACGAGGAGGTCACCGGCGGCAGCTGGGATCGTCATTGCCCTCACCCTCACGGCGGTGCACCTCGCCGGGATTCCTTTCAGCGGATCATCGGTCAACCCGGCCCGATCCTTTGGTCCCGCGCTGATCGGGGCCGACTTTGGTGGCTTCTGGGTATACGCCCTGGGACCGTTGGCTGGAGGAGCCGTCGGCTGGGTGTTCTGGCGGATGTTCGGAGGTGACGAACCCCAACCGGGTGAGAAGACATCGTCTAGCCCCGGGGCGGCCTAGATCAGGGCGTCCTCACCCAGGTCCTCCAGGCCGGCCACCCAACCGGTGGGAAGGTTCCAGTGACGGGCGCCCTTCACTACCTGTCGCATGTAAACCGGGTCCGGGACGTGGCCAGTGTCATTCGGTGAGGGGGCGGTTTCCGTCCTGGAGGTGAAGGTGACGACCTCGTACTTCCGGCCAGCCCGATCAACGGCCCGGAAATCGGTGCGGGGAAGGCGCCCCTCTTTCGCCTCGGCCCGCGCGATGGCCTTGCCTTCCTCGCCATCGACAGCGAAGACCGCCCCCCATACCGTGTTGCCGGGAGCCGGTTCCACAGAGGGGACACCGTCGGGATTGGGAAAGGTCAACTTGGTCTCGGGAAGATGGGCGATGAACCGGAACTCGGCGGTGGGAGCCACCGGCTCCAACCGCTCGGGATCGAGCAACGCTCCATAAGCGAAATACAGCATGCGTGAGCGGCGAATTGTACCGGGAGACCGGTGCGCCGCCCTCGATACACTCGCCGCGTCATGGATTGGCCCCTCATTCTCGGCAAGCTGGCCGATCGCACCGACCTGACGCGAGACGAGGCGCGGGCGGCTATGTCCGAAATCATGGCCGGCGCCGCTACTTCGGCCCAGACCGCCGCCTTGATCGTGTCGTTGCGGATGAAGGGGGAGACCATCGAGGAGATGGCTGGCCTGGTCGAGGCGATCAGGCAGGCGGCGGTACCGGTGGCGGCCAGTCCTGATGGGCTGGTGGATGTGGTCGGCACCGGAGGCGACCGCTCCGGTACGTACAACATCTCCACGACCGCAGCGTTCATTGCCGCCGGGGCCGGCGCCCGGATCGCCAAACACGGCAACCGGGCGGCTTCTTCCCGGTGCGGCTCGGCCGACGTTCTCGAAGGCCTTGGGGTTCGGATCGATCTCGACGTCGACGCGAATCTGCGGTTGTTGGATGACACCAACTTCGCTTTCTTCTTCGCTCCGCTCTACCACCCTTCTTTCCGCCATGCCGGGCCGGTGCGGCGCGAATTGGGGATCCCCACCGTATTCAACTTCCTGGGGCCGCTTGCCAACCCGGCCGGAGTCCGCCGTCAGGCGGTGGGCGTGGCCGATGCCGGCATGGCCGAGCGGATAATCGGGGTGCTGGCTCTGCTTGGTTCCGAGTATTCGTTTGTGTTCTG
>DATHSX010000010.1:0-4463 GCA_035463935.1 Acidimicrobiia bacterium
CATCGCGGCCGGTATCGCCCTGGCTCTTGGCAGGCTGCAGCCGTGGGCGGGCCGGGTCCGGGTCATCTTCCAGCCGGCCGAGGAGACCTTTCCGGGGGGAGGCCAGGAGCTCGTCCGGGAGGGGGTGGTCGACGGCCTTTCCTCGGTCATCGCCTTTCACATCGATCCCTCCCTCGAGCCAGGGCTGGTGGGATTTCGTTCCGGTCCCATCACCGGTTCGGCCGACCGGTTCTACATCACCCTGGAGGGTCCGGGGGGCCACACCGCCCGTCCCCACCGGACGGTGGATCTGGTCTACGCAGCCGGACGGGTCATCACCGAATTGCCCGCCCTCCTCGATCGGCTGACCGACTCCCGGATGCCGCTGGCTTTGGTTTTCGGACGGGTGGTCGGCGGCACCGCCGACAATGTCATCCCCACCGCTGTCGAGCTCTCGGGGACCTGCCGCACCCTCGATCGCGGCATGTGGGAGGAGATCCCCAGTCTGCTCGAGAAGCTCGTCCACGAGATCGTCGCTCCGACCGGGGCCAAGGTGCTCGTTCACTATCAGCGGGGAATCCCCCCCGTGGTGAATCACGAGCAGGTCATCGCGCGGTGCCGGCAGGCGGTAGCCGACCATCTCGGCCCGGAGGCCGTCACGCTGGCCCCCGCCAGCATGGGGGCCGAGGACTTCGCCCGCTTCACCGAGGCGATCCCGGGAGGGCTCCTCCGCCTGGGTGGAAAACCTCCGGGCCGCGAGGTCGATTTGCACTCGGCCGCCTTCCGGGCGGACGAACGGGCGCTGGAGACCGGTCTCCGGGCCGGAATCGCCTCTCTCTTCGCATTGCTCGAGCCGGCCTCACCGGCCAGCTAGTCGAGGAGTCTCAGCCCGTCGGCGACCAGCGCACTCCGGAGTCGCTCGGCCTCGGCTGCCCGAACCGAAAGCGTGAGAACACCACCACCCCCGTGGGTCGCGTGCCGAAGCTGGAGATCCCGCAGGTCCACTCCCGACGTCTCCAGTGCGTGCCCCACCCTGGCGATCTCCCCGGGACGATCCTCGAGGACCACACCCACCGCCGTCACCGGAGCCGCCATCGATCGCCGCGCCGTGCGGGCGGCGAGCATCTCTGCCCCCACCGAGGCGCGGTCCTCGGACTCGATCAGGTCAGCCCACGCCGACAGATCCTGGCTCAGCTTCCTCAGCAGGGCCCCCAACTCCTTCCGATTCTCGATCAAGACGTCGGCCCACCAGGTCGGATCGGACAGGGCAATACGAGTCAAGTCGCGAAAACCGCCGGCCGCGAGGTCCAGAGCGGCTGGATCCCGGGCCACCCGGTTGACCAGGGCCGAAGCCACCACCTGGGGGAGGTGGCTGATGGCGGCCACCGCGGCATCATGCTCGGTGGCGTCCATCCTCACGGGAACGGCCCCCAACCCGCGCACCAGCTCCTCCATCGTCGCCACCTCGTCGCCGCCCGCGCCGTCGGGGGTCAGCACCCAGGTCGCCCCTCTGAACAGAGACCCGGAAGCGCCAGCCGGTCCCGAGCTTTCCCGACCCGCCATTGGATGTCCCCCCACATAGCGAGGCAGGTGTCGAGCCGCCTCGACCATGGGCGCCTTCACTCCGGCAACGTCGGTCACCAGGGCATCGGTGCCAAGGGTTCGCAGGGTCTCTTCGATCGCCAGCGGCGGTCCCGCCAGCACCACCAGATCGGCATCCGCCAGCGCCTCCTCAGGGGTGGCGGCCATGCCATCGACTGCACCGCAGCGGATGGCTCCGGCAGCCGCCTCTTCGTCTGGATCCCACCCCACCACCACCCATCCCAGGCCCCGTAGACCAATACCGAAGGAGGCCCCGATCAGGCCCGTGCCGAGAATGGCTGCCCGCTTCCGGTGTTCCGCAAGCGACTTGGCTTCGGGGGGAGGGCTCGGGGACACGCTCGACTTGCTCAGAGGGTGTAACCAAGCACGTTCGCCAGGGCGCGCACCGACACCATCATCTCCGCAAACTCACTCGGCAACAAGGCCTGGGCTCCGTCTACTTTGGCCGTGTCAGGCGTCGGGTGGACGTCGACCATGATCCCGTCAGCCCCCGCCCCTACCGCAGCCCGGGCCAAGGGCGCCACCAGCTCGCGCTTGCCGCCCGAGTGCGAGGGGTCAACGATGATTGGCAGGTGGGACATCCCCTTGATGAGAGGCACGGCGCTGATGTCCAGCGTGTTGCGCGCGGCAGTCTCGAAGGTACGGATCCCTCGCTCCACCAGGATGATCTGGTGGTTGCCCTCCTTGTATATGTACTCGGCGGCGTTGAGCCACTCCTCGAGGGTGGCGGTGAAACCCCGCTTGAGCTGGACCGGCTTCGACTGGCGTCCCACTTCGGCCAGCAGCGTGAAGTTCGACATGTTCCGGGTTCCGATGCGGAGAATGTCGGCGTACGAGGAGACCAGTTCAACGTCGCGAGCATCGAGCACCTCGGCCACAAAAGGAAGACCGAACTCATCGCGAGCCTCGGCCAGCAGCTTGAGTCCCTCCTCCCCCAACCCCTGAAAGGCATAAGGGGAGGTGCGGGGCTTGAAGGCATCGCCCCGCAGCACGGTGGCCCCCGCCGCCTTGACGGCCTCCGCGGTCCGGAATAGCTGGTCCCGGCTCTCGACCGCGCAAGGGCCGGCGACAGTGGTGAAGCGGCCGCCTCCGAACTGAGCCTTCCCCACCGGGATGACGGAGTCCTCCGCCTGGAAATCCCTGGACACGAACCGGAAAGATTTGAGCACGGGTACGGCTCGCTCCACTCCGGGCATGGCCTCCCAGGGCAGATTGCGGATCTGTTCGCGATCGCCGATGGCCCCGATCACGGTGCGCAACTGGCCTCTGGAGACATGGGCTTCGCATCCGATGGCCTGCAAGCGCGCCACCACCCCGTCGATATCGGTGGTGGATGCCTCGCGGCGCATGACGATGATCATCGAAGACACGATCGGTGTGGGTCTCCGAACAGTAGACGGGCCCGGCCCGCCCCGATCCGGCCTCGATGCTGAACGATGCGTCTCCACCTCGACGCGGATCGTTTTTGCCTGGACTCCGAGGATGCTCCGGATAACGGCGACGCGGCAAACGCATCAGTCCGACCCGGTCCGTTAAGTTGGGCCACCGAGGTCCAGCGCTGGCATCAGAGACGAACGTCGAGTACGAACCGCACGTGGGAGGGTCCCGCCAGTATTGGCGCGACATCATCCTCGGTATAAATGACGGCCTCGTCTCGATGTTCCTCCTGGTCGCCGGGATCGTCGGAGGAGGGTTGGGCCGTGAGCAGGTGTTGCTGGCAGGCGTGGCCGGGGCCCTGGCCGGAGCGGTGTCAATGGGGTCGGGGGAGTACTTGGCCACCAAGTCCCAAACCGAGGTGCTCTCCTCCGAGATTGCTCTGGAAGAAACCCACATCAAGCATTTTCGCGATCTAGAAGTGGCCCAGCTCTATCCGATGCTGCGTGCGGTCGGGGTAACCGAGGACGACCTTCCGGGAGTGGTCCGGGCGTTGAGCCACGACGATCCCACCTTGTTGAATGCCATGAAGGTCTTTGAGTTCGGGGTCGTCGAGAGCGAAAACCGATCGCCGACCAAGGCCATGCTCATGTCAAGCGGTCTGTTCCTGGCTGGCTCGGCGCCGTCGGTGGTGCCGTTTCTCTTTGACCTCAGCCCTCACGTCGCGCTGGGAATCGCGGCCGGGGCCTCGGCGGTGGCGCTCTTTGCGGTCGGTGTCGGCAAGACCATCATCACCCGGACCAACCCGATCGTCGCCGGCGTCGAGAACCTGCTGATCGCCGGGGTTGGCGGCGCTATCGCCTATATCGTCGGCCGCCTCGTCGGGCTTTCGGTCTGACCCACTGCCTGCTGCGACCTTCTCACGGAAGGATCAGGCAGCTGTCCCCGAACTCATGCCACAGGTATCCCCGGGCGATTGCCCGTTCGTACATTCGGGCCGCCAGTTCCGGCCCCGCCACCGCCTCCACCAACCGCAGGTGCGAGGCCCGGGGTTCATGCCAGCCGGTGAGGAGTCCATCTACCACCCGCAGCGGTCCCTCTGCGCCGATCACCAGATCGGTGTATCCGTCAAGCAGGCCCACCCGGCCATCGATCCCGGCGGCGGACTCCAGAGCCCGGGCGACGGTCGTCCCGACAGCGATGACCCGGCCGCCCGCCGCTTTGAGGGCATTGACCAGCGCCGCAGTCGCAGCCGGAACCCGGACCCGCTCCGGCTGGGGTGGTTCGTCGATCTCGGGCGACGCCACCCCGGCATGGAGCGTCAGCGCCGCGACCATCACTCCGCCAGCCACCAGGGCGGTGATCAACTCGGGGGTGAACGGCCGGCCGGCGGAAGGCATTTCGGCGGATCCCGGCTCGCGGGCGTAGACGGTCTGGTAGGCCTCGAGGCCCCACCGGCCGCCGGAGTAGCTGTACCGGATCGGCTGCCCGTTCTCCCTTAGGAAGCC
>DATHSX010000011.1:0-16996 GCA_035463935.1 Acidimicrobiia bacterium
CGTGATGTCTGGTCAGCATCCGGCGGGCTTCGTCGAACATCGACCAGTCGGCGTAGGCGCGACGCGAAACCACCCGGCCCCGCTCCGCCAGGGCATCGGCAATCGGCTTGAGATCGAATTCCTGGCCGCTCAGGGCCTCGCGAGTGCCGATCGCCAGGTTCTCATAATCGAGAAAGAGAGCGATTCGTTCTTCTTCAGGGGTCATCTGGCTGTGGAGGTTAGGCCGCCGCTTCTCCACCGACACCGTCTCGCCTCGCCCGCTGCGGTTGGCACGGTCTCCGGCCGCCGGGAGAGGTTCGGCTAGGCAGTCCAGCCGAGTAGCTGCTCGCCGGCGGTGACGTATATGAACCAGAAGGCAATCGCGACAGGAGCGAACGCCAGCGTCCACACCGGGCGGGTCCGCCAGGTCCGCCAGGCGAAGAACAAGCCCACGACCCAGATGCCCCACAGGATGAACAGCCACGGTCCCGGTACCACCAGGCCTGACACCAGATACCACCACCCGCTCGCCAAGTAGGCGACCAAGCCGACAATTCCGAGGATTCTTGGTACATCCATGTGCGCCCGGAGGGAGTCGAACCCCCGACGCCCGCCTTAGGACGGCGGCGCTCTATCCACTGAGCTACGGGCGCGCCAGGCCCCAGTGTGCCAGGCCCCAGTGTGCCAGTTCCCAGTGTGCCAGCTCCCAGTATGCCAACCACCAGTGTGCCAGCCTCGAGTTGGGCTGTCACCATGCATAACCGACGCCTGACCGGATTGATTTCACGCAGCGCCTCGTCGCCAATAACCTGATGGGTCGCGTCTTTGCAGTCGACGTGAGGTGTTTTGGTTCGTTGGGCTGACTTCAAGCGTCGGCTGATTGGAAGTCCCATAGCTTCAGACCAGGCGGAGCATCAGTTGCTCCCCAAATTCCTGGCTCTTCCCGTCTTTGCGTCCGACCCTCTTTCCTCGGTTGCCTATGCAAGCGAGGAGGCCATGCTGGTCCTGGCGGTGGCAGGGGCAGGCGCATTTGGGTTCCTGACCCCGATCTCAATTGCGATCGCACTCCTTTTGACCATCGTCGTCATCAGCTATCGACAAACGATCAGGGCGTACCCGGACGGTGGGGGAGCGTTTATCGTCGCCAACGACAACCTCGGCCTTGGTGCCGGGACGGTGGCGGCCTCCGCCTTGCTCGTTGACTACGTCCTCACGGTGTCGGTGTCGATCGCCGCGGGCGTGGCTGCCATAACCTCGGCAGCCCCACAACTCCTACCGTTGCGGGTGGCGATCTCGATCGGATTCGTCGTGGTACTGACGGTGGCCAACCTGCGGGGTGCCAAGGAATCCTCAAGATTGTTCGCGGTGCCGACTTATGCGTTTGTCACCACAGTTTTCGTCATGCTGATTACCGGTTTCGTCGAATGCGCGGATGGAGTCTGCCCGCAAGCCATCTCCGCCCAAGTCGAACTCGAACCTCTGGCCGGCATCTCCCTATTTCTGATACTGCGGGCATTCGCGTCCGGTTCGACCGCCCTCACCGGAGTTGAAGCAGTCGCTAACGGTGTCCAGGCCTTCCGTTACCCCAAGGCGAAGAACGCGGCTAACACCCTTGGGGCGATGGGGCTCATGTCGGTCACGATGTTTCTGGGGATCTCCACTCTCGCCCTGTTGTTCAAGGTCAAGATCTCTGAGGAGACGGTGGACACCTACGGGACGGTCATTTCCCAGATTGGCCGTGCAGCGTTCAACGAAGGCCCCGGCTTTTGGCTGCTACAGGTGTTCACGGCTGGCATCTTGATCCTGGCCGCCAACACCGCATATCAGGACTTTCCGCGACTGTCGGCGATCCTGGCCCGGCACAAGCTGATGCCCCGCCAGTTTCGCAATCTCGGCGATCGCCTGGTCTTCTCCAATGGAATCCTGGTTCTGGCCTCCCTCGCCAGCATCCTCATCTGGGTTTTCGATGCCCAGGTCTCCCGACTGATCCAGCTCTACGTTGTGGGAGTCTTTCTCGGCTTCACGCTCAGTCAGACCGGGATGGTTCGTCATTGGCTGCGCCTGCGTGGCACCGGATGGCGTCGGTCGGCGATATTGAACGGGATCGGAGCCGGGGTCACTGGGGTGGTGCTGGTAGTGATCGCCACCGTCAAATTCACCCACGGCGCCTGGATCGTGATAGCGGCCATCCCAATGATCGTCTGGGGCATGCTGGGCATCCGCCGGCACTACCTCGGGGTGGCGGCCCGGCTCCGACTGGTAGGAGAGCCGCGGATGCCGACCTCCAACCGGGCCATCGTCCTTGCCAGCCACACCGGGCGCGCCACCGAACGAGCCATCGAATACGCCGAGATGATCCAGCCCGAATCACTGGCCGTCATCCATGTCCGGGAGAGCCGGGATGAGGACTTGATCGAGACCTGGGACCGCCTCTACCCCGACCATCCCCTGCAGGTGGTCGAGGTCGAAGATGGTCATCGGTTCCGGACGTTGCGCGACTTCGTCCAGCGCGAAGCGGCCAATCACCCGGACTCGTTCGTGACCGTGATCATTCCCGAGCTAGTCCGGCGGCGCCGTCTCGGCACCCTGCTGATTCACCCCCACGGCTTGATCGTCAAGCTCCGCCTCCTGTTCGTACCGCAGGTGGTCGTGACGGACCTCACCTACCAGCGGCGCCTGGCCGCCCGCCGCGGCGAGATCGGCGATCCCGATCACATCGCCACCCAGAAGGTGGTGGTGCTCGCAGCCGACGTCACCCTCCCCGTCCGCCGGGCGCTTGGCTACGTGAGGCTGCTGCATGCGCCGAGGGTGATCGCCGCCCATCTCGACACCGATGCCGACCAGCGCGACCGGCTCCTGCGCAACTGGGATCCCGACTTTGGAGAGCTACAAATCCTCGAGAGCCCCTATCGGGGCATCACCCGCCCACTGGTCCGCTATGTCCGCCGCCTCCGCCGCGATGCCGAACCCGGAGTCCTGATCCATGTGGTTTTGCCCGAGTTCGTCGTACCCGGCTTCGCCAGCCAGTTCCTCCACAACCAGACCGCCTTTGCGATCAAGGCCAGCCTGATCTTCGAACCGGGAGTTGCAGTGTCGTCGATCCCGTGGCATCTGGCCAGCGCCGAGGCCGCCCCCGACTCCGACGCTCAGCCGGCGCCGGCCCGGCCAGTGCCAGCCAGGGTCGACGGACCTCCCCCGGACGACAACCCGGCCCCCTGACGCATTGCTGCGGGCTTCGATAACCTCGCGAGCAGATGGCCATACCCCATTTCGAGCCGCTGTCTCGCCTTGACGCCTCATTCCTGGCGTTGGAAGGGCCCACCACGCACATGCACGTGGCAGCCGTGGTCCTGTTCGAGGCGGCCGCCCTCAAGCTTCCCGATGGCGGCATCGACATCGACCGGATCAGAGCCCACATACTGGGAAAGCTGCAGTACATCCCCCGGTATCGGCAGCGGCTGGCCTATGTGCCTGGCAATCGCTATCCGGTGTGGGTCGACGACGATCACTTCAACTTCGACTATCACGTTCGCCACACCAGCCTGCCCCGGCCAGGATCGGACGAGCAGTTGAAGCGGTTGGCGGGTCGGATCGTTTCTCAACAGCTGGATCGTGCCAAGCCATTGTGGGAGCTGTGGTTTGTCGAAGGGCTCCAGCACGATCGCTTCGCGATCATCGCCAAGATCCATCACTGCATGATCGATGGGATCTCGGGAGTTGACCTGACCACGATCTTGCTGAATGTTGTCCCCACCAGCCAAATCGAGGCTCCGGCGGAATGGCATCCCCGACCGATACCGACCGATGCGCAGCTGGTAGTGGCCGAGGCCGCTCGTACCGCCCGCCGGGCGATCGACACCATGACAAGCTTGCGCACCATTCGCAGTCGCAGCCAGGAGCTGGCCATGGCCCTGGGCAGCCGGGCGGCGGCGGCGTTCAACTCGCTGCGATCGGGGTGGTTGAGCGCAGCCTCCCGCACCCCGCTGAATCCCGACCTCGGCCCGAATCGGCGCTTTGACTGGACCGAGACCAGCCTCGCCGACGTCAAGGAGATCAAGAACACTTTGGGCGGGTCCGTCAACGATGTGATCCTGACCATCGTCGCGGGGGCGCTTCGCCGGTTTCTCATCGAGGAGCGGGACTTCGACGTGGCAGGAATCGAGTTCCGGGCCATGAACCCGGTTTCGACCCGGCAAGACGATCACCTGGGCTCGCTGGGGAATCACGTGGCGATGTGGCTGGTGAACCTTCCTCTCGACGAACCCGCGCCAATTAGTCGGCTGCGAATCATCCAGAAGGAGACCGAGCACCTCAAGGCGACCAACCAGGCCCTGGGGGGCGCCACCCTGGTCGAGCTGTCCCGGGGCACGCCGTTGACGATAATTGCCCTGGCCAACCGGCTGATGGGTCCGATGATGCGCCCCTTCAACCTGACGGTCACCAACGTTCCCGGGCCGCAATTCCCGATGTACCTCCTCGAGGCGAAGATGCTTGCCAACTATCCGATCGTCCCGTTGTGGTCGCAGCACGGCCTCGGGCTGGCCCTCTTCTCGTACGCCGGGACCCTGTGGTGGGGCATCCACTCCGACTTCAACGCAGTGCCCGACACCGATCGAGTCGCCGCAGCCATCAACACCGCCACCAAGGAGCTGCTCGACGCGGCGAGGGCCTAGCACTCGAACCAAGACCAGGGACCCTGGTCCTGTATCAACCTCCGAGGATCTCCACCACCATCACGCCGTAAGGGCCGGCTACCACGCCGATCCCCACCCGATCGACGGCACCGCTGATCAGCCGGGCCCGGTGGGGCGCCGAACCGCTCACCTCCTCGTGGACGGCCCGGGTCGTGGCGGCCAGCCCGATGTTCTCCGACACCACCTGCAAGGTCAGCCCTGCCGCCGCCACCCGGTCGGCTACCAGTCCTGTCGAAGGCGAAACCGCCGACACATACCCTTCGCGGTACATCTCTTCGGCGTGCATCGCCGCCACCGCCGACAGATCCGCCGACCAGGGCAAGGGGTCCGCACCTGCCGCCAGGCGGGTGGCATTGACCAGCTGGAGCATCTCGCGGGCCGCGGCCGGGTCGCGGGCGTACTCCGCGGGAGCCACCGGCTCGAGCTCAACCCGCTCCTCGCCGTCAACGAGGACTCTGCGGTCACCAATCAGCTCCTCGAGCGCCCCGATCACCTGCGCCACCGGCCGACCGGCCACGGTGGCCAGCACCCGTCCGGGCAGGCTCTCCCGCCCGGTCACCAAACCGACGATCCGTGAGCTGGCCAGGGCGTCCCCCAGCCCACCGACGGGAAGGACCCCAACCAGGGTGACCAGAATCGTCAGGAACAGGATCCCCCAGCCGATCGCAAAGGCGGCACCACCCAAGCGGTTGGCGAAGTTCAGACCCGGGAGTCGCATCACCCTGGTCAGGAGCCCGGCCAGCAGGGCCAGCCCCACCCCCACACCGACCAACAGGACAGCACCGGCTCCCAGCCGGGCCCATTCCGAAGTGACTCCGAACCGGTCCGTCAAGAAATCGCCGACGGGGGCCGACAGCCGGAACGCCAGGGCCGCGCCCAGGATCAGTCCAACCAGATCCAGCAGGGCCCGCACGAGCCCCCTCATCCAGCCGCGCACGGCCAGCCCCGCCAGAACGATGCCGATGACGAAGTCGATCACTGCGGAGACGGGTCGCGGACGGCGGAAGGCGGAGGGGTCGAGCGCAGGCCGTCCGCCATCCGAGCTCCGCCCTTCGCCTTAGGAAAGCTCAATTCGCATGCGCTTGTTGGCCTTGCCTTTGGATTCGGTCTTCACGACCCGGACCTCCCCAACCTCGAGGGTGGAACGAACATGGGTCCCGCCGTCCGCCTGCCGGTCGAGACCAACGATGTCGACCACCCGGATCTCGCTCACGTAATCCGGGATGAGGTTGGCTTTGGTCCTGATCAGGTCGGGATCGCGCAGGGCGACGTCCCGGGCCAAAAAGACGATTTCGGCCGGGTAGCCCTTGACCAACTCCGCATTGAGAATCCGCTCCACATCGTGGCCGAACTCGGAGGACATCGAGTCCAGCTCGAAGTCCATCCGGGCCGATCCCGGCTCCATGTTGCCCCCGGTGACCTTGGCCCCGAAGTCTCGCCAGACCACGCCAGACAGGGCATGGAGCGCGGTATGGGTGCGCATCAACCGATAGCGGCGTCCCCAGTCGATGACCGCTTCCACTGCGATCCCAGGCTCAAGCCCGGCGGGTTCCGGTACCACGTGCAGGATCTTTCCACCCTGGCGGATGGTGTCAGCCACCGCCACCTCGCCACCGGCAAACCGGATGACTCCCACATCGCCGGGCTGACCGCCGCCCCGGGCGTAGAAGACCGTGCGATCGAGCACCACTCCTTCCGGGGTAATTTCGAGAACCCGAGCTTCGGCGTTGGGGCGGTAAGCGTCCCGGGAGGCAATCTCTTCGGTCATATCCGGTCTGGACTACTTTATGGAGATGCGTCGCGCCCTAGCGACAGCTCTCTTGCTGGCGGCCTGCGGCGCAACGCCTCCCGCAGCCCAGGTGGAACTCCCGGCCGACATCCGCGATCAGCTACATGCCGCCTCCGGCCACGCCGAGGAAGACTGTGTCGACCTACGGGCCACCAGGGCTGCCATCGCGATCACCGTCAACGGTTTTGACCCCGAATGCGCCATCGTCAGCAAGGGACAGTCGATCACGATCCGCAACCTCCAGCCCGAGTTCGACACCTGGATAGTGGCTGACCCCGAGAACAACCTGGTTCCCCGACACATCAGGCTGTTGCGAGAGTTGGAGAGCGGCGATATGGAGGAAATTGCCAGGATCGGGGAGTGGGCGCCTACCGGAGTGTGGCCGTGTTACGGCCGCGAGAGCCGCCATCAGTGCCGCCTGGTGGTCGTCCCCTAGCGGTCCGCTGGCCGGGAGAGCGGACCCGGCCCCCGCTCGGTATGCTTCCGAGGCCGTCCTCGGGCGGCATCACTACCTGAAAAAGAAAGGACCACATGAAGGCTTCACGCTTTCTCGTGGCGTTTGCCGCCCTGGCTCTGCTGGCGGCGGCCTGTGGTGGAGGCGGAAGCGCAGCCCCCGATGTCTGCGATTCTGACTCTGCTGACGCCGACCCCTTTGGCTGCGTGACAGTGGCCGCGGGGGACCCGATCAAGCTCGGCACCCTGCTCGTTATCACCGGTGAGAACCAGAGCCTAGGCCTGGACAGCCAGTACGGAGCCCAACTCGCCGTCGACTACTTTGGCGACAACGCCTTCGATGGTGTCAACGGGACCCTCCTCGGCCACGAGATCACCCTGGTCAACGAGGACGAAGGCTGCTCGGCCGAGGGCGGGACAGCCGGTGCCAACCGCCTGGTCACCGACACCCAGATCATCGCCGTCATCGGTACCAGTTGCTCCTCGGCCGCCCTCGGGGTTGCCGACAAGATCTTCTCGGATCGGGGCATACCGCTGGTGTCGCCGTCCAACACCGGCCCGGCCCTAACGGTGGAAGGAACCCACCAGCCCTTCTACTTCCGCACCGCCCACAACGACAAGTTGCAGGGCGCAGTGGTAGCCGACTTCGCCTACAACGAGCTGCCGGTCGCCTCGGCGGCCACCATCCACGATGGCAGCCCCTACGCCGAGGGTCTGGCCAACGCCTTCGCCGAGTCCTTCCAGGCCCTGGGCGGCACCATCACCGACCAGGTGTCCATCCAGACCGGTGAGAGCGACTACAGCTCGATCCTCACCGACCTGGCCACCGGCTCGCCGGAGCTGTTGTACTTCCCGATCTTCGTCGCCGAGGGTGGCCTGATCACCCAGCAGGCCCGCGAGAACGGGAGCTTCCAGTATCTCGCCGGTTCCGACGGCATGTTCACCCCTGACTGGATCGCAGCAGCTGGAGCCGAAAACGCCGAGGGCGTCTACATCTCTGGTCCGGATCTGACCAAGCTCGGAGGTGATGCGGCCTTCTACACCGACCAGTTCAAGCCGGCCTATATCGAGGCCTACGGGCTTCCCACCTCAGTGTTTCACGCCCACACCTACGACGCGGTCAACATGGTGCTGGCCGCGATCGAGAGCGTGGCGATCGAGGACGGCGACACCCTGTACATCCCGCGCACGGCCCTGAAGGATGCGTTGTATGCCACGGAGAACTTCCCGGGCCTAACCGGCAACCTGACCTGCAACGAATTGGGCGACTGCCAGCAGTCGGCCACCATCGGAGTGGTTTCGGTGGCCAACGGGGCGTTCACCGACTACGTGTTCTCCAAGACGGTTGGCCTCGAAGGCTGAACCAGACCTGAGAAAACCCGGATCGGGGCGGGAGCCATCCCGCCCCGATCTCGCGTCCGGGTACCGGTAAATCTCGCCGTCAGCCGTCCGGAGAGCCCCCGGCCACGTACAGTGCATCCCCAACTAGGACGGCCGAACGAGCTCTCAGGCAAGGTAGGTGCAATGACGACGGCTCCGATCCGCACCGACATCTTCACCCGGCTCGCGCGTTTTCCGGTCCGACGTACCGTCCTGATCGTTCTCGGGGTGATCATCACCGTAGCCGCCGTCGCCGGGGCCCGGGCGACGCTCGCCACGGGACAGTACGGGAGCGACGTATGGCGTGACCTCTTCATCCAGGGAATCGCCCGGGGCTCGGTCTACGCCCTGATCGCCTTGGGCTACACGCTGGTGTACGGGATTCTCTTGATCATCAACTTCGCCCATGGCGAGGTCTTCATGGCCGGGACCTTCACCACCTTCTTCCTGGCCACCATCCTCGCCAACCGGGGGTTCCTAGCCGCCAACCCGGCGCTCTCCCTCCTGATCATGCTGGTGACCTCGGCACTGGTCTCCATGGGTGTCGCCCTCCTCCTCGAGAGGATCGCCTATCGACCGCTTCGGGGTGCCCCCCGCCTGGTACCGCTCATCACCGCCATCGGCGCCTCGCTGTTCCTGCAGTACACCTTCCGCGGCTTCTACGGCGAGAGCGTCAAGGCCTACCCCACGATCCCCGCTCTCCAAGGGCAATGGGACATCCTGGGAATCACCATCGGCCGGAGCCGGGTCGTCGTCATCGTCGGGGCGATCGTCCTCTGGTCGGCGCTCTACCTCTTCATCGAGCGAACCAAAACCGGCCGGGCGATGCGTGCCGTCGGTGAAGATCGCGAGATCGCCTCGCTGATGGGCGTCAACGTCGATCGCATCATCAGGACCACCTTCGCCATCGGCGGCGCCCTGGCCGGAGCGGCCGGAATCCTCTTCATCCTGCTGTTCAACCAGGTGAGCTTCGACATGGGTTTCATCCCCGGGCTCAAGGCGTTCACGGCTGCGGTCCTGGGAGGAATCGGCAGCATTACCGGCGCCGCCCTGGGAGCGCTGATCCTGGGCATCGTCGAGGCGGTGGGGCCGATCCTGTTCTTGACCGGCGCCGGGATCCCCTCGGTGGGACAGCTGACTTCGATCGTCAGCTTCGGGATACTGGTGTTGGTGCTGATCTTCCTTCCCGGGGGGCTGCTTGGTGCCCCCGAGGAGAAACGGGCATGACCCCGGGCGCCCTGACCACGGTCCTCCCCGAGCGGGCCGCTATGCCCCGGCTTCCCCGACCCGTGCGGTGGGGACTGATCGGGGGCGGCTTGGTCTTGTACATGGCGGCGGTAGGAATGATCGAGCGATTCAACGAACGTCCGGTCATCGTCGGGATCATCCAACTGGGGGCCCTCCTCATCCTCGGCACGTTCTTCGCTTTCGGACTTATCGCTACCCGGACCAAGGAGCTGGCCGCAGGCGAGAAACCGATCACGGCGGGCGCCATCAGCGGTGCCGTCGGTGGCCTGCTGGTCGGAGTCGTCATCGTCCTCATCCAGCTGCTCATCGACGCCGGCATCACCGTCCGGGCGATGTTCTTGCGTGTGACTCCCAGCTTGTTCTCGATATTGGACTTCAATTTCGGCCGGTGGCCGGGAATTGTGTTTCTGGCCGTCATCGGGGCAGTGATGGGGGCGGCCGCCGGTGGTTTCCGCCTGTTGCCGGCGAGAGTTCGCCAGATCCTCACCACCGCCCTCGTCACCCTCCTCGGTGTGAGCCTGGGCTCGAGGCTCTTCTCGCCGATGCTGCGAGGTCTCGGCATCCCCACCAACTGGCTATATCGCACGGACGCGTTGACGATCGTCGGCGCCGTGGTCGTGATCCTGCTGGTGGTGGGCCTTCGTTACGGGCTGGAAAAGGCCGGGGGTTTCCGTCGGGCGGTGCTGCGCGCGCCCGGCGCCACGCCTTCCAACGTCCGGGTGATCATCACCGCCCTGATCGGGCTGGCGCTCCTGGCGGCGCCCTGGATCGGCAAGGAGTTCGTCGCCGACGTCCTCGGAACCGTGGGGCTCTACATCCTTTTGGGGCTGGGCCTCAACATCGTGGTGGGCTACGCGGGGTTGCTCGACCTCGGCTACGTGGCCTTCTACGCCGTGGGTGCCTACACCGTTGCTCTGCTGACTGCGCGCAGTTCGTCGCTGGTGAATGCCACCGTGACCGATCTGGCGGACGCGCCGCTCACCAACTTCTGGGTCGCCCTGCCGATAACGGTCGTCGTCGCCACGGTGATTGGCCTCCTGATCGGGGCCCCGGTGTTACGTCTTCGCGGCGACTACCTCGCCATCGTTACCCTGGGCTTCGGGGAGATCATCCGGGTCCTGCTCCTCTCAGACTGGCTCAAGCCGGTCTTTGGAGGACCCCAAGGGATCACCGAGGTTGACGACGTCCCCTTCTTTGGGGCCGATACCAACGATCCCCGGGTGCTCTACTACCTCATCGGTGCCTTCGCCCTGATTGCCTTCTTCATCGCCACCCGGCTCAAGGACTCCCGGGTGGGACGGGCTTGGGCGGCGATGCGGGAGGACGAGGACATCGCCGAGGGCATGGGGGTGTCGGTGATCAAGTACAAGCTTCTCGCCTTCGCCATGGGCGCCGCGATCGGTTGCCTCGGGGGGGCGTTCTTCCCCGCCAAGCTGGGGGTCGCCAATCCGGGATCCTTCACTCTGCTCGTCTCCATCAACGTTCTGGCTGTTGTGGTCCTGGGGGGCATCGGTTCGATTCCGGGGGTCATCGTTGGCTCGGCGGTCCTGGTCGGCCTGCCCGACCTGCTGCGCGAGTTCGGCGAGTTCCGCCTCCACATTTATGGCGCCATCATCATCGCCATCATGGTGCTCAAGCCCGAGGGACTCATCCCGGACAAGCGGCGGGCGATGGAGTTGCACGCCAAGGAGTTGCATGAGTCGCCCGGGGTGCTGACCGCGGCGTCCACCGAGGGTGTCCAGTGAGCCATCTGCAATGAGCCACCTTCTGGATTTGGTCGGTGTCTCCATCCGTTTCGGCGGAGTGCAGGCGGTCAAGAGCGTGGACTTCCACGCCGACCTGGGAGAGATCGTGGGCGTCATCGGACCCAACGGCGCGGGCAAAACCACCCTTTTCAATATCGTGACGGGCTTCTACGTCCCCGATGAGGGGACGATGACCTTCGACGGCAACAACATCTCCGGTCTCAAACCCAACGCCCTGACCAGGCTGGGGATGGCGCGCACGTTTCAGGCAGTCCGCCTGTTCAGCGCCATGACCGTGCTCGAGAACGCCATGGTGGGTCAGCACACCCGGACGAGGGCCGGCCTGGTGGGAGCTCTCACCAGAAGCTCGCGAACCGTGACGGAGGAGGAGACCATCACCGCCAAGGCCCGGGAAGCTCTGGCCTTCTTTGGCGAACGGTTGTTGCCCCGCCAGGAACAGCTCGCCTCCAGCATGGCCTATGCCGACCGGAGGCGGCTGGAAATCGCCCGGGCGATGGCGACCGAACCCAAGTTGCTGCTGCTGGACGAACCGGCGGCGGGGATGAACCCGGCCGAGAAGGAGCAGCTCATCCGGCAAATCGGTCGGCTCCGGGACGAGCGGGGATATGCCATCGTTCTGATCGAGCACGACATGCCCGTTATCAAGAGCGTTTCGGATCGAGTTGTTGCCCTCGATCACGGCGTCAAGATCGCCGAGGGGACCTACAGCGAGGTCGCCAGCAACCAGCAGGTGATCGAAGCCTATTTGGGCAAGGCAGCCACATCAGAGGATGGAGTCGGGTGACGGGTCCGATGCTGGTAGTCGATGGGGTGGTGTCCGGCTATGGCGCCTCCGAGGTCCTGCACGGGGTCAGCCTCCACGTGAACGAAGGTGAGACGGTTTGCCTGCTTGGTTCAAACGCCGCGGGCAAGTCGACGACCCTCCGCACCATTCTCGGCATGGTGGCGCCCCGGGCGGGAACGATCACCCTCCGGGGCGAGCCGATCAGCGGGCTGAAGACCACTGACATCGTGGCCAGGGGCATCACCATGGTGCCCGAGAACCGCCGATTGTTCGGCAAGATGTCCGTACGGGAGAACCTGGAGATGGGTGCCCAGCTCAGGAAAGAACGGCCCGAGATCACGGCCGACATGGAGCTGGTTTTCGCGCTCTTCCCGCGGCTGAAGGAACGGTTGAGTCAGCGGGCGGGAACCCTCTCGGGAGGCGAGCAACAGATGCTGGCAATCGGGCGGGCCCTGATGGCCCGCCCTTCGATCCTCCTCATGGACGAGCCTTCGATGGGCCTGGCTCCCATCCTGGTGGAGCAGGTGTTCGAAACCATTGCCGAGATCAACCGCCAGGGCATCACCATCCTCGTGGTCGAGCAGAACGCCAACGTCGCCCTGGCGATCGCCAACCGGGGCTATGTGATTCAGACCGGCCGCATCGTGATGCAAGACGACGCCAAGACGCTGCTGGCCAACCCCGAGCTGTCCAAGGCCTACCTAGGCGAATTGGAGGGCTGACCCCAACCGCGAACCTAATGCTATATGTCCCGGAAACCGACGCGTGTGGCCCTGGGATTCACCGGCGCTCACCGATGGGTTCCACCGCTCCGGCAGCACCCTCTGTGGAGTCGTCAGAGATTGCCGGCTCGGTCACCGCCCGGTGCTCGGCGGTATCGAACAGTTTCTGCTGGCCAACGGACTGGCGCCGTCTGATTCCGGCGATGCGATCAGGCGGCGGGGTTCGTTCGATCATGCGCTCCGAAGCCTCCGCCCAGGACTGACCGAGTACCCGGGTGCGCCAGAGATGCCCTGCCACGATTCGAAACGCGGCGGTCAAAGGCACCGCCACCAGGACCCCGAGCAGGCCCGCCACCGACCCCCCGATGATTAGGGCCAAGACGATAACCATCGGCGACAACTTCACCCGCGCCCGCTGTACCAGGGGTGTGATGACGTGGTTGTCGATCTGCTGGATCAGCGTGAAGACCAAGATGGCGAGCAGCGCCTTGGTGAGAGAACCGTTGAGCAGCGCCACCAGGCCTGCCAGGGCACCTCCGACCACCGGCCCGCCAAACGGCACCAGGTTAAGGATGCCGGCCAGGATCCCGATTATGAGCCAGAAGGGGATCTCCAATACATACAGGCCGAGCGATGAGGCGAGGCCGACGATGAAGGCCACCAGCAGCTGGCCCCTCACGAAACTCCCCAGGGCAGTAACCACCTGTCCCGCCACAAACACCACCTCCTCGCGGTGGCGGGGAGGCGTGAGTTCGGTGGCGAGCCCCTTGGTCCGGGGGAGATCGATCAGCATGTAGAGGGCGAGCAGTGGAGCCAGAATGAAGATGGCCAGGGCCTCCGCCACTCCTCTGATCAACTGCCCTCCCCAGGAGCCGAAGTTGCCCACCACGGACTGCACGGTCTCCTGATTGGCGGGGTCCTGAATCCACTCCCGGATGGCTTCCACAGTGGGAGGAGGCCCCAGGTCCAGGTTGAACCTCTCCCCCATATCCTCCAGCCAGTTCACGACCACCTCGTAGAGGTTGGGGAGTTCGGAGGCGAATTCGGCACTCTGCCTGCGGATCAGGGGCACCAGCAGAAAACCGGCCGCCACCGCCAGGGCGGCGAGAGCGATGAAAGCCAGGAAGGTTCCGACCACCCGCGGCATACCCCGCCGATGGAGGCCGGTGACAAGCGGGTTGAGCAGGAAGACCATACCGCCGGCGAAGGCCAGGGGCAGCCAGATGATCCGCACGCTGTCGGCCACCCGCAGGAAGACCCAGAGCAGGACCAGGGCCCCCACGACGCTCCAGATGAGCAGGGCGACCCTACGCAGCCGCCCGTTGGAGGTCTCAGCGAGCATGGATCCGGAGTGTACCTAGGCGCCGGATACGACCACGGAAGCTCCCTCGGCCACGGCGATGATCCATCCCTCACCCCGCTCCGGCGAGGAATAGCCGTCGGCGGTTTCCTGCCAGCCGGGGGGAACCTGGGCCTCGCCCACCACCCGGGCCGGAATACCCGCCGGGATGCGAATCTCGAAGTCGCCCCGGATGGCGACCGGGGTGGCTCGATCGGCGGCGCCAAGCAGGAAGGTGCCGCTGCCGTCCAGCGAAAGCGATCCAATGACCAACCCGGTGAGATCAGCGGTGATATCGCCACCAAGGCTCAGGTTCCACGGGGACGCCGGGTCGAGATCCACCCGCCAGCCCGCATACCTGAACCATTCGGTGGTCCCTTCGTCACGGACCGATACGGACAGGCCGGTGGCGGTGGCGGTCTCATCGGCGCCGGGAACGCCCACTTCCCCTCCCAGACGTATGAAGCCGATCCGGTAAATCCCCCCGCCGTCGGTCGGCGCCACTCGCAGGCTCCCCGAGGTGTGGGCGCTGAGAGTGACCGGGCCGTCGAACGTGGCGGGCCCAACCAGTTCGGCGCTCGACGACGGCAAGGGAGGCCAGGCGGCCAAATGGGTGGCGATTGCCAGCACCATCCACGTCAGCAGAAGCAGGGGCGGGACCGCCCCGGCGCGTCGCCGCCAGGCCCTCTTGACGGCAACGGCCACCAGCGCCAGTAAGAACGGCACGAGACCGGGCCACAGAGATATGGAGTCGAGGAGCAGGCCGGGCGATAGGACCGAAGCCGAGATGCCGACGCCGACCGCGATGGGAAGCATTCCTGCCATCGCCCAGGCCCCGACCGGCCAGCCACTGACCGGGCGATCCCAGGGGCCGATCACCCGCTCAACCCTCGAACGACTCGCCCAGCACCACCACGATGTCGGCGTCGGTTACTAGATTCGAACTGGCCTGCTCGACTTGGGCATCCGGAAACTCGTCGGCCAGCACGGCGGCTTCGGCCTCGAAGCCGGGCACATACCAGACACGCGATTGGGAGAGACGCTCGGGGTAGTTGGCGGGTATCAGGGTCTGATATCCCAGGTCCCCCAGCTCGGCGGTGACACGGGCCCCCAGACCCTGGATCCCGACAGAGTTGAGAACCTGCACGATTACCTCTGCCGGTGGGAGCACCGCCGTGGTGGTAGAAGTGCTGGTGGACGTGGTAGCCGGCCGGGTCGTGGTCGGAAGGGAGGTCGTAGGGGGCGAGGTGACGGCCGTTGAGGTTGCATCGGGTCTCGTCGTGGTCACGTCGGCGGTGGTCGGAGTCTCCTCACCGGAGTTGGAAAGAGCGGTCAGCCCCAGGTAGACCAGCGCCGCCACTGCCAGGATCCCCCCGAGCATCGTCAGGAGGTCGCGATAGAAGCTGGGCCCCGCAGGCGAGGCATGCCGGCCGGGCATTTCAGTTGCTCCCGGTGCCCGTGGCCCCGCAATCCGGGTTGGCGACTTCGCGCAGACGCCGCAGGCGCAACACCGTGAGGGGGTCGTACCGGAGAGCGGCTGGGTCGTCCAGCAGAGCGACGAGGACGGAGTAGTAATAGGACGAGGAGCAGCCGAGGGCGCTGCCAATCAATTCGTCCTTAGGCCCGGGCAACTGCCACCACCCGCGTTCGAAGTCGAGCACTGCCCGCGCAAACTGATCCAACATCCCCGATCTCTTCTGCTGTTGCTCGCTGGAAAGGGTATCGCCGGGGTGGCACTAGCCAGGGGATTTGCCGGACGAGGTCCAGCAGAGTGATGGAGCTGGCGGAGGGAATCGAACCCACGCGCTCCCGCTTACAAGGCGGGTGCTCTGCCTACTGAGCTACGCCAGCACAAGACGGCTATTGACCCCGGCCACTAGCCCTCGGTGGGGAGGCTAATGGCCGTCCGCACCCGAACTACCTCGAAGGCAGCCAAGGCAGCCGCCACCGACACGTTGAGGCTCTCGGCGCCCGGAGCCAGGGGGATCGATGCCATCACGTCGCAGCGTTCGCCGACCAAGCGCGACAGCCCACTCCCCTCCGCGCCCACCACCAGAGCGACCGGTTGGGCAAGGAGTTCCAATCCGAAAAGCGGCGTGGTGGCCGTGGCCTCCAGCCCGACCAGCCATAGCCCGGCCTTGGCGAGCCGCAAGAGGCCATCGGCGATGGAGTTGACAATTGCCACCGGCAGTGTTTCCAGGGCCCCGGCTGCCGCTTTGAGGACCACCGCCGATAAGGGAGCGGCTCGCCGAGCCGGCACGACCAGTCCCGATAGGCCGGCAGCGCCCACCGACCGGGCGATCGCTCCCACGTTCTGCGGATCGAGCACGTGGTCGAGCACCATCAGCCCCGGTACCGCGGCCATGGCCAGCAGGTCTTCGAGAGTTCGCACGGGCAGCGGCCGGGCCCGAGCCACCAGACCCTGCGGCGCCTCCGTCTCGGAGCGTTCGGCCAGGTCATCTACCAGCCGGACGATGACACCCTGTCGCTCGGCCCGATCAACCAGGGCTGCGATCTCGGGACGATGACGTCGCTCGGTCGCCACCCATAGCTCTTCTACCCGTCCGGCGGTGACAGCCGCCGCCACCGCGTGAAAGCCCTCGACCCTATCTCCGAATCCACCGAGAGCCATCTGCTGAGTCCTCGATCATGATTCCGATGGCCGCCAGCCGGTCGCGTATCTCATCCGATCGGGTGAAGTCTCTCTCGGCTCTCGCCTTGTCGCGCACGGCCAGCAGTGAGGCAAGCACCGACTCGGGCGTTCCGGAGTCGAGGTCCAGGTCGCGGCCGATCGCTTCGATCGCACCGGCCAGCTCATCCAACTCGTCAGGCACCACGGCGA
>DATHSX010000012.1:0-4250 GCA_035463935.1 Acidimicrobiia bacterium
CTTAGGGCTCGGCCCGCATCAACCTCCACGGGAGGAAGACTACGACCCCTCATAACCTGGGGAGTCGGCAGGTGGCTGACGCCCGGAAATGCGCGAGGCGAACGCGAAAGAGCGGCGCCCGCCGGCCGTTGGGGCGGTTCCCATTCCGAGGAAGGCGTGCCTAGCCTGCCGCGCCGATGCCGAAGCGCTCATATGCAACCGATCAAATCAGGGTCTTCTGGAACTCCGAACTGTGCATCCATTCGGCCATCTGTCTCAAGAATCTCCCTTCCGTCTTCGATGTTCACCGGCGGCCGTGGATCGACATCGAGGGATCCGACGCGGTCAGGATTGCGAGGACGGTTGAGCTGTGCCCGTCCGGAGCGTTGACCTATGAGCGATTGGACGGCGTGCCCGGGGAGGAAGCACCGAATGAAACGGTGGTGGTGCCGTGGCCGAATGGGCCGCTCTTGGTGCGGGGTCGCATCGAGGTCCGCGACGCCGACGGCAACACGTTCGTGCGCGGCACCCGGGTGGCTCTGTGCCGATGCGGTAACAGCCAGAACCCGCCATTTTGCGATCTATCACATCGCGCGACAGGCTTCCGCTCGCACCCCCGAGCGGTCGCTCCCGCTCGGGAGGAGGCCGAGTCGCCTTCCGATATCAGCACCGAGATCGGCCCCTAACCGGCCCGACCCACCCCGGGAAGAGGAAAACATGGACTTCCGGAGCATTCTCTATGAGGTCGACGGGAGGGTGGCGACCATCACCCTCAACCGGCCGCAGCGTTTGAACGCAATCGACGATCACATGCCCGGGGAGATTGCGGCGGCCGTAAAATCAGCCGAGGCTGACCCTGCCGTCCATGTCGTGGTGATTACCGGCGCGGGCCGGGCCTTCTGTTCGGGTTACGACCTGAAGGAATATGCCGAGCGGCCCGATGCTCTCTATAGCCAATCGATGCCCTGGGATCCGATGGCCGACTACGCGTTGATGTCGGCGAACACGAGTCACTTCCTATCTCTATGGCGCTGTCACAAGCCCACTATCGCCAAGGTGAGGGGCCATGCGGTAGCGGGGGGGAGCGACATTGCCCTCGCCTGCGATCTGGTTGTGATGTCTACGGACGCCCGCATCGGCTACCCCCCGGCCCGGGTGTGGGGTTGTCCGACCACCGCGATGTGGGTCTACCGGGTGGGGGCCGAGAAGGCCAAGCGCCTGCTCTTCACGGGTGACCTCATCGACGGCACCGAGGCGGCCCGGATCGGCCTGGTGCTGGAGGCGGTCGATCCCAGCCATCTGGACCTCCGGGTGGCCAGCCTGGCCGAACGCATGGCCGGGGTACCGCGCAACCAATTGATGATGCAGAAACTGATGATCAACCAGGCTCTCGACAACATGGGCATGGCCTCCACCCAAATGGTCGCAACCCTCTTCGATGGCATCGCTCGTCACACGCCGGAGGGAATGTGGTTCAAACGCCGGGCGGAGGAGGCGGGTTTCGCCGCCGCGGTGGCGGAGCGGGACTCGGGGAGGCCGGTGCCGCCCGGGCCGGACCCGGCCGACTGAGGCCATGCATGGCCGAGCAGGCGGGCTATCGGGTCAGAGAATGGGGGGTCGAACCGCGCTGGGAGCGGTTCCCCATCCCCACCGCCGAACGAGGTGAGGTTCTCATTGAGGTGGAGGCCTGCGGTGTTGGCCTGACCGTGCTCAACTGCATCAACGGCGACCTGGGCGACGACCCGCGGTTGTTGCCCCGGGTACCGGGGCACGAGCTTGCGGGACGAGTCGCGGAGGTGGGCGACGGCGTCGATCCCACCCTGGTCGGCCGACGAGTGGTGGCCTACTTCTATCTCTGCTGTGGCCACTGCGAGTCCTGCCGGCTCGGACGTGAACAGCGTTGTCCCAACCTGGCCGGTTTTGTCGGAGTGCACCGCGACGGCGGCTACGCCCCCTGGACCGTCCTCCCGGAAGTGAACGTCATTCCGGTTCCCGAGGAGCTCGACTCGCTGGCGGCCACGGTGGTCCCGGATGCGGTGGCTACTCCTGTGCACATCGCCGACCGGGCGGAGAGCGTCCCCGGTGACCGGGTGGTCGTCCTCGGGGCGGGCGGTGGGGTGGGCATGCACATGATTCAGGTGGCCCGGCATCGGGGAGCCCTCGTCGCCGGTCTTGACATCACCGAGCCCAAGCTGGCCGCAATTGAGCGCCTCGGTGCGTTGCCCGTTCGCTCGGAGGATGTCGGCGAGCTCGATCCCGACTTGTTCGGGGGAGATCGCCCGACTGTGGTGATCGACCTGCTGGGCACGCCCGCTACCGCGACCTGGGCTCTGTCGGCGCTCGGTGTGGGGGGCCGCCTGGTGGCGTTGACCACCTTCCCCGGACGGCCCGCGATATTTGAAGCGCGGGATCTCGTCTTCCGGGAGCTGGCCATCCTCGGATCCCGCTACAGCCATCGGGCTCAGGTCGTCGAAGCCGCCCGCCTGGTGAGCGAGGGTGAGGTGGTGCCGATAATCGGCGAAGTGACTGGCCCGGACGGGATTCCGGCCCTCCATCAAAAGATCCGCAGCGGGCAACTGGTCGGCAGGGGCGCGCTCGACTGGCGGATGTCCTGACCGGGGAGATCGGGCAGAGGGCCTGGAGGTCTGCCCTGACACCGAGCGTTTTCGTCGTATATCGTGCATGATCGGTTGGCACGTGCACGCCGGAGGGTGAGACGGTGACGGAAGCGCCGGAGCGAGGGACCGCATTGCGGGCGGGGACGCTTCGACGGCGCTGGCCTCTCCTCACGCTCTCCCTGGCGGCCCTGGTCTTCTTGGTCTGGTGGATCCTTCAGGAAATGAGCGGTCGGTCGCTGTTGATCCAGACCCTCAACGGTCTCAGCTTCGGGGCGGTGCTCTTCTTCCTGGCCAGCGGGTTCACGTTGATCTTCGGGCTGATGAGGATCACCAACCTGGCCCACGGGGGCTTCTATCTGGTGGGCGGTTATATCGGTTTCACCGTCATCCGGGTGACGGGCAACTTCGTTCTGGCCCTGTTGAGTGCCGGGGTCGGGATCACGGTGATCGGCCTCTTCACCGAGCGCGTCCTCCTCCGCCCCATCCGCGGCCTGGAGAAACCCGAGGTGCTCCTCACGATTGGACTGACGTTTGTGCTCGGCGACCTTGCCCTGGCGGTCTGGGGCGGGGATCCGACACCGGTGCCCGTGCCGGGATTCCTGCAAGGCCCGCTGGTCATCGGGGGGTTTGTCTACCCGCGATATCGCCTGTTCGTCGTGGGATGTGCGGTCGCGGTGGCCGGGATCCTCTTCTACATCGAGCGCCGGACCCGGATCGGGGCGATTGTCCGCGCCGGAGTCGATGATCGGAAGATCGTTGCGGCCCTCGGCATCAACATCGAAGCGGTATTTACCGGCGTGTTCATGCTCGGGGCCTTTCTGGCCGGCTTCGCCGGGGTGATCGGAGGGGGCTTTCTCACCCTGCTTCCAGGTCAGGACTTCGAGATCCTCCTCTTCGCCCTTGTCGTGGTCATTCTCGGCGGTCTCGGCAGCCTCCCCGGGGCGGTCCTGGGGGCGGTCTTGGTCGGCCTCATCGACTCGTTTGGCAAGGCGATGGTGCCGGAGTTGTCCTTTTTCACCTTGTTCGCGCCCATGGCCTTGATTCTTATGCTGCGGCCCCAAGGCCTGCTGGGGAGAGAGCATTGAGACGGCTTTCGCTCACCGCCCGCGTCAAACTCGTTTTGCTGGTGGTCGCCCTCGCCGTCGGGATCGCCGCGCCGTACCTCTTCGACTCATTCATCGTCGGGCTGTTGACCCTGTCTCTAATCGCTGGGCTGTTCGCGATGAGCGTCGACCTCCTCGCCGGCTACGCCGGCCTGGTGACGCTGGGCCAGGCCGGGATCACAGCGGTAGCGGCCTACGGCGTCGGCTACATGTCGAACAAGGTTGGGGCCGGGAGCGCTCTGCAAATCCTGACGGGTCTTGGGGCTGGTCTCCTCGTTTCCGCCTTGTTCGGGGTCATGGCCATGAGATCGGCCGGGGTCTACTTCATGATGATCACCCTCGCCCAGGGGATGATCGTCTGGGGACTTTCCATCCGGCTCTATCAGATAACCGGGGCCGAGAACGGGCTGACCGGCGTCGAACGGCCCGCGTTCGTTTCGCTCTACTGGCAGTACTACTGGCTGGTGCTCGCCATCGTCGCGTTGTGCGCGCTTCTGCTCGTAGTCGTCGTCAGGTCCCCTTTCGGGCTGGCTATCAAGGGCCTTCGGGA
>DATHSX010000013.1:0-18352 GCA_035463935.1 Acidimicrobiia bacterium
CACCGCCGAATCGACCAGGGCGGCAATGAGACGATCGGTTAAGGCCATGGCAAGTCCCAGATCCGACCCCAGGCCCTCACCCACCTCCCCCGGGGTTCGGCCCTGAACGCCAGCAGTGTCAGCAACGAGTGGCGGCTGAGGGCCGGGAGCACCGGACCCGGTCCGGGTGCTGTCAGGCCACTCCCGGTCGATTGCCAGACCGCAGCCCGGTCCCCCCAAGAAGCGAGAAGACCCGGAAACAGCGGCACCACCGGGACGACCGGGAAGGGCAGCCCAGTCGACATTGCCTCGGGAACCCGGAGAACGAGTGCCGGCCAGCGCATCGCCAGAGCTTCCAGAACCGGCAGCGCCGATTCCCAGCCGACACCGCCATTGCGCAGCAACGCGATTCCAGCCCTGCTCGCCCCCCCGAACAGCTCGGCGCGGGTGGGCCCCTCCCCGACCAGCTCCGCCAGAGAACGACCGCTGGGGTAAGCGGGCCCGGCCGCATCCAAATCAACCATGAGGGCAGGGCGGGGAGCCGCCGCCACCAGGCCCAACGGGGCTATCACCGAAAGTACCGAGTCGAACTCGGTCCGAACACCCAGCACCTGGCCGGCGGCGTTCTTCATGCTGGCAACGTATGGGGGGGGCCGCCCCGGACCAACCCCTTGTCAAAGAGTTTTTCCTATGGCAAAGATGGGGCTTTTCGTAGAATCAGGGGGTGGCCGAAGCCGCCGCCTTCTTCGATCTCGACAAGACCATCATCGCCAAATCGTCGACGTTGGCCTTCTCCCGACCGCTGTATCGGGCCGGCCTATTGAACCGCACGGCCCTTCTCAAGGCCGGCATCGCGCAGGCGTACTACCAGCTGTTCGGGGCCGATCACGATCAGCTCGAACGGGTCCGAAGCGAGCTGGCCGAACTCACCCGAGGTTGGGACAAAGGCGAGATCGAAGACCTCGTGGTCGAGACCGTGGACGAGGTGGTGGCTCCCCTGGTCTATGCCGAGGCCCTGGTTATCATCGACCAGCATCAGCGGGCCGGACGGCGGGTGGTGGTCATCTCCTCGTCACCCGTTGAGATCGTCAAGCCTCTCTGCCGTTATCTGGGAATCGACGATGTGATCGGCACCCGGTCGGAGGTAGATGAGGACGGCAAATACACCGGGCGAATCGACTTCTACGCATACGGACCCGGCAAGGCCGAAGCGATCCGGGAACTGGCCGGGCGTGACTCCATCTCATTGCCGGATTCGTTCGCCTACTCCGACTCAGTCACCGATCTGCCCATGCTCGAGGCGGTGGGGCATCCTGTAGCGGTAAACCCCGATCGCGAGCTACGAGAACTCGCCTTCACTCGCGACTGGCAGATCCTCGAGTTCGAACGGCCGGTCAGCCTGAAACCGCGGATCAACCTCCCCAAAGCGGCACCGATCATTTCGGGGGCGGCTGTGGCAACCGGAGTGGCCACCGCCCTCACGGTCTGGGCCCTCAAATCCCGCCGCGGCCGTACTTGACCCCTTGGGGGCGGCCCCTAAGCGCGCCGATCGGCCATCCGGCGAGGAAACAACCCGATCCTGCCCCCGGCGTGGGCCACCAGTCCCGCCGGATCGACCCATAAGTCCGGGGGCGGTGGTTCGAGGGCACGCTCCAATGCTTTCCGCTTCAAGACCTCAGGGGGCCGGAACGACACCAGTTGCGAACGGTCGACGCTTCGCACCAGCAGGTCCCCCTCCCGGAGTTTGATCGCTTCCGCCGCCATCTGGAACTGAACGAGACCGTCCTCCGCACCCAGTGCGGCCAGCATGTCATCGATGCGGGCGACCGTAGCGGCATCGGGCGTCGCGTCCTCGAAGAACACCACGACTCCGATGTCGGGGGCGAGGTCATTCATTCTCCGCAACAAGGTGGGAACGTGAACCAGAACAGTCACCCCGGCCCGCCGACCACCCAGCACTCCAAAGGCCATAGTCCGGTCGTCACCCTCGACCAGCCCGAGCTGGCGGGAGGGAAAGGGGCGGAGGAGATGGGGACTGGTCATGTGAATGGCTTCACTTGAGAGCTTAGGTGGTCACCTGATGGGGCTCCGGTCATCCAAATCCTTGCGGTAACGCATCTCGGTGACCTGGATGTGGCCGATCTCTTCGAGTTTCAAGGCACCGTCGGCGCTCCAACCGCAAGCCTCGTAGAAACGGCGGGCTCGATCGTTACCCTCGAGCACCCAGAGAACGCCCCGCTCATGGCCTGCCCCAGCCAGAGTCGCTTCGGCGCTCGTGAGGAGGCGACGACCGTGACCCCGGCCCCACTGAACCGGGTGAAGGTAGATCGCGTAAACCTCGCCGTCTCCGTCATGCGAAGGACCCAGGTAGGAGAACCCCGCCACTCCGCTGAGATCCTCGAGCACCAGCACCGCATGCCCCGGATCGAGGAGAGACAACCGCCGGGTCCACCAGTCGCGCCGCGACTCCACCGACAGGGCATCGAGAAACTCCGAGGCCATCAACCCCCGGTAGGCCACCTGCCATGACCGCACGTGGATCTCGGCGATGACGGCAGCGTCGTCAGGGCGGGCCGCTCGGATGATTGGCAGCACTGGCGGCCTCCACTCCGGGTGCAAGACGCGAATATACGCAAGCAATGCGGAATGGACTTGGGACCAACTACTGGCGTTTGTGGACCGCCAGCGTTGTCTCGAATCTGGGCGATGGGATTTCCGGCGTGGCCTACCCGTGGCTGGCCTCGGTGGTGACGCGTAATCCCGTGAACATCGCCCTCATCGGCGTCGCCACCCGGCTGCCCTGGCTCATCTTCACGTTGCCGGCGGGGGTGATCACCGACCGGGTCGACCGCCGCCGTCTGGTGGTGTGGATGGATGTGCTCAGAACCGTGGTGACCGTGGGGGTGGCCGTGACCGTGCTCACGGTCCAATCCGATCTGGCTAGTCCCGAAGCCATCGCGACCGGAAGCGCCCGCCCTCCCGTCCAGGCAGGGTTCTTGCTCGCGGTGTTGTACGTCTCCGCCACCCTCTTCGGGATGGCCGAGGTGCTTCGGGACAACGCGGCACAGACCCTGATGCCGTCGATGGTGGCCCGGGAGCACCTGGAGAAGGCCAACGGCCGTCTGTGGGGCGCCGAGATGGTTATGAACTCTTTCATCGGGCCTCCGGCCGGCGGTCTGTTGCTGGCGGTCGCTTTCTCCCTTCCCTTCTTCATCGATGCGGGGACGTTCGCGGTGGCCGCAGCCATGGTCGCGCTCCTCGCCGGATCGTTCCGTCCTCGGCCCGCCGAGGGCGTGCCAGAGCGCCGATCCTTCGGCGGAGACCTCAAGGATGGGTTCCGGTGGCTTTGGAATCACCGTCTGTTGCGAAGCCTCGCCATCATCCTCGGGCTACTGAACGCCGCCGCCAGTGCCGCCACGGCCACCCTCGTCCTCTTTGCTCAAGAGATCCTCGGACTCGACGCCACCGGCTTCGGCCTCTTGGCTTCAGCCGGAGCGGTCGGAGGCGTCGCTGGGAGCTTTCTGGCCGCTCGGGTAAGCAAGGCCATCGGGTCGGGGAGATCTCTGGCGCTGTCGCTGGGAACCCTGACGGTTACCTGGGCTGTGATTGGAGTCACCTCCTCGGCGCCGCTGGTGTGGGCGATGTTCGCCCTGAGCGCGTTCACCGCAGTGCTGTGGAACGTGATCACCGTCTCCCTCCGTCAGGCGATCATCCCCGATCACTTCCTCGGCCGGGTCAACAGTGTCTACCGCTTCTTCGGCTGGGGGATGATGCCGATCGGCATCTTCCTCGGTGGGTGGCTGGTCGCCGGTGTCTCCGCCATCACCGAGCGCTCTGCCGGCCTGCGCTCGCCCTATCTCGCCGCGGCCTTGATTCATCTCTTAATTCTCGTCTACGCCGTTCCCCGGCTCACGACAGCCCGCTTGGAGGCAGCCCGCGCCGAGGCCGAGCCCCGTTAGCCGACGACCGCGGCCAGCTCCACCGTTACCGAGAACTCCGCGCCTTCGGCCAGGTGCAGCGGTGCTGTCACCACCCCGGCATTCCGGATGTCGCCCTCCACCCGGCGTATCCGCTCCAGCTGGACGGAGTCGGCCGTAATGGTCACTCCGGCCACCTCGGCCCTCATCGAAACCTGAGCGCCGGTCTTGGCTTTGCGGATCTGGCGTAAGACCTCGCCGGCCGCCGCGAGAACGGTGGGATCGGCGCCCTCCCCGGCCGCGGCCCGCAGCGGGGTCGACTCAGGCCACGACGAGCGGTGGATGCTGCCGTTCTTCCACCAGGACCAGACCTCCTCGGTCACGAAGGGAAGAAAGGGCGCGAACAACTTGAGAAAAGTCTCCACGGCGAAAGTGAGTGTCACCTGAGCAGACATCTGACCGCTCGCGCCGGAGGTGCCATAGGCGCGGTTCTTGGCAAGCTCGAGATAGTCGTCGCAGAAGGGCCAGAAGAAGGCTTCGACACGCTCGATCACCCGGGCATAGTCGAAGCGTTCATACGCTTCGGTGGCCTCGTCGACCAGGTCCGCCAACCCGATCAGGAGCGCCCGATCGAGCGGTTCGGTCGGTCGTCCCTCTACTGCCCGGCCGAGGCTGAGCGAGAACTTGCTGGCGTTGAGAAGTTTGGTGGCTAGCCGGCGGCCGATCTTCATCTGTCCTTCGTCAAAGGCCATGTCGAGACCAAGGCGGCCCTGCGCCGCCCAGTAGCGAACCGCATCCGCCCCGTGTCGCCTGATGAGCGCCATCGGATCGTCCGCCACGTTGCCGGCCGACTTGGACAACTTCTTCCGTTCCGGGTCGATGATGAATCCGGAGATGGCGGCATTGGCCCAGGGGAGAGCGTCGAGTTCGTAGTGAGAGCGCACCACCGTGCTGAACAGCCAGGTTCGGATGATCTCGTGGGCCTGTGGTCGGAGATCCATCGGGAAGGTGCGAACGAACAGATCGGGGTCCTCCTCCCAGCCACACACGATCTGGGGTGTCAACGACGACGTGGCCCAGGTGTCCATCACGTCGGGATCGGCGGCGAATCCCCCCGGCTGGTTGCGTTGCGACTCCGCATACCCGGGGGCGGGAACGGTGGTGGGATCGAGCGGAAGCATGTCTTCGGTGGCTGCGATGGGAGCCAGGTAGTCGACCGTTCCATCGTCTGCAATCGGATACCAGATCGGAAACGGCACTCCAAAGAAGCGCTGGCGGGTGATGTTCCAGTCCCCCATCAGCCCGTTCACCCAGTTCTCGTAGCGGACCCGCATGAACTCGGGCCACCAAGCCAGCTCCCGGCCCCTTTGCAGCAACGCTTCGCGATCGGGGTACCGGATGAACCACTGATGGGAGGTGACGATCTCGAGCGGACGGGTGCCGTTGGCCCAAAACTTCACGGCATGCGATATCGGTCTGGGGTCTCCCTCGGTCAGGCCCGCCTCGGTGAGCAAACCCACGATCGCCTCTCTGGCCTGCTTCACGCTTCTCCCGGCGAGCTTGTCATACAAGACCTGGGCCGCGGCCGGGTCGAGGCTCTCCCAACCCGGGGATCCCCATGAAGTCGGTAGCAGGGTGCCGGCGCGGCTCACCACCGGCCGCACGTTGAGACCAAGCTCGCGCCACCAGGTGACGTCGGTGGTGTCGCCGAAGGTGCAGACCATGGCGATGCCCGTTCCCTTATCGGGATCGCCCAGCCCATGGGCGAAGATCGGCACCGGGGCTTTGAAAAGCGGGGTGACAGCCCGGCGACCGATGAGGGGACGATACCGCGGGTCGTCGGGATGGGCCACCAGCGCTACACAGGCGGGCAGCAGTTCGGGCCGGGTGGTATCCACCGGAATGCGTTCGCTGTTCGGGCCCGTGAATACCAGCCGGTGATAGGTGCCCGGCATCTCTCGGTCCTCGAGTTCGGCCTGGGCGACGGCGGTCTTCATATCGACATCCCACAGGGTCGGTGACTCGGATCGGTACGCCAGCTCCCGCTGGAACAGGCGCAGGAAGCCGCGTTGGGAAACTCGGGTGGCATGCGGACCGATGGTGGTGTAGGTGTGGGACCAGTCGACCGAGAGCCCCACCTGCGACCAGAGCTCGTGATACCCCGCCTCCAGTTGTGGCACCACCTGCTGGCAGAGTTCAATGAAGTTGGGTCGCGAGACCGCCACCGGCCGCTTCGCCTTGCCAACCGCGCCTGCCGATCGATCCGGAGCGACGGGTGGCGTGAAATCGGGTTCGTAGGGCAACGTGGGATCAACGGTGGTGCCCGTTATCAACTGGACGCGCCGTTCGACGTTGAGGCCGTTGTCGTCCCAGCCCATCGGGTAGAAGACCTCTCTACCCCGCATTCGCTGATAACGGGCGATGAGATCCGTGTGGGTGTAGCTGAAGACGTGACCCGGGTGCAGCTGCCCGCTTACTGTCGGCGGGGGGGTATCGATGGAAAAGACCTCGGCTCGGGACTTGGAGCGATCGAAGCGGTAGATCCCGTCCGCCGCCCAGATTGCGCGCCACTTGCCCTCGAGACCCTCGAGCGACGGGTTCTCGGGAATCGCGGGCTGCCTGGGTCTTGTCACGGTCACAGGACGGCGAGGCTAATGCCGCTGGTTTGCGGACGAAATCAGCGAGAGGCGCCACTCGGGCGGTTGCCCGGCAGCATGGCTTGGGTGTTGACTAGCCCAACAGGGTCAAACCCTTCAGGCCGGTCCCTCCTGCCGGACTCTCTCGACCTCGGTGAGCGCCTGGCGCAACTCCGCCAGCCAATCGCCTTCGTGGCTTCCGACCAACCTGACGCACCAGGCCAGGGCCTCGGCCCTACTCCTGGCCACCCCTGAATCAACGAGAGTGTCGAGGACTCTCCGCTCGGGGAGTCGAAGCCGGGTCATGGCCGGCGCCGCCAGGTTCGTGAAGGTCTCCTGCTCATTGCCACAGCGGGCGGCCCAGCTGACCTTGCGTCCAAACCGTGATTGAGCCTCATCGGCGATCACCATCCGGTGCCGACGGGTGTCGTTGCGAAATCCCTCGATGCGGGCCCTGCGGGCCGTGGCCCGGGCGTCCTCGGTCGCGGAATCGTCGAGGGCAGGCTCGGGCAGTGGCACCGTTACCACGATCTCGTCGCGGTCGGAATCGAACTCGAGGGGCCCCATTGCCCAGTCCGGCGGGATTCTCCCGGTGAACCAAGCAGAAACATCGTCCTTGTGCGCAGACATGATTACAAGATTACCACATTACGACGCCTCAGGGGGCGGCTGCGTTGGTGCTGGCTCCGTGGGGCCATCACCGGCGCGTCGCCGCCGCTCGGGAAGCGCCCACACCGCCAGAAGAGCAAGGGCAAGGGCCGCCAGGCCAAGGCCCGCCCACCCCCAATTTCGGGTCCGGTCGGAGAAACCGTCACCGGTGGTCGACGTGGCGGGCAGAACCCCCAAAACAGCGGGATCCACCCCCAGTTCGGTAAGCAGGTGCGGCGCCGATTGGATTGGGGGATCAGCGAGGGACTCGAAAACCACCACGTAGTCCACCCGCCGCACCTCGATCACTATCCCGAACCGGCCCTCACCGCGGGCCGGCAGCGGAACGGTCTGCTGCTCTCCACCCGGCTCGATCAGATAGGCAACAAGGCTGGCGTCACCCGCCCCGACGACTTCGAGGTTGAGCTCGATCGTGGCCGCGGTGAGCTGACGGGCCGAGGCCGTGGCGATGCCCAGCCCCTCCCCCAGGGTCACGCCGGGCGGGGCGGCGCCGAGGAGGAGGCTCCAGGCCAGCAGAGATGCCGCGATCGAAGCGAGTCTCCGCCACCTGAGTTGCATCCCGTCAGCAGGCTACCCGGCCGCCGATAGGATCGTACGGGTGATCTCGGTGATCCAGGGCGACCTCACTGCCCAAGAGGTCGATGCCATCGTCAACGCCGCCAACGAAGGCCTCCAGCACGGTGGGGGGGTAGCGGCGGCCATTCTCCGGGCCGGAGGTTCCTCGATTCAGACCGAGTCAGACGCGTGGGTGAAAGAGCATGGGGAAGTAGGCCCGGGTACCGCCGCCACGACCAGCGCTGGTCGGCTCCCCGCCCGGTGGGTCATCCACGTGGTGGGACCCCGGTACCGATCGGGCCAGGACAACGCCCATCTTCTCGGCCAGGCGGTGGGCGCTGCCCTAGATGCTGCCGTTGCCATCGGTGCTCGAACCGTAGCCCTGCCGGCCATCTCCGCCGGGGTCTTTGGCTACCCTCGGACCGAGGCTTGCGCCGTGATCGTGGCTGCTGCTAGCGCCTGGCTCGAGAACCATCCGGGGGTCATCGACGATGTGCGACTGGTCGGATACGACCAAGGAACGGCAGCGGCTTTCGCGGCCGCGCTCGCCGCAGGGGGGCGGCCCGTCCCCGACCCGCCAAGCGCAAGGGAGAAACCATGAGAAGGTCCGGGGCCGTTGTCGTCGTGGTTGGGCTGTTGGCAGCTTGCGGGACCGGGGATTCGACACCACCCAACACCACCCCGCCCACCGGGCCGACCACCACGGCGGCCGCAACCGTCGAGCAATTCGCCTTCATTCGTGACATCGACGCAACCTCTCTCACCTTCGACCCGGCCGAGATTCTGACCGGCGAGGAGGCCCGGCGAGCAGCGGTCGAGGCGGGCGTGATCGCCGAGGGGGAGGACCTCCCCAACGATTTCTTCATCGATAACCCGGATGAAGCCACCACCGTCGCCAGCCTTAGCCCGGACACCGAGTACATGCTGCTCGGCTTCGACACCAACGGGGCGATTCAGGAACAGACCGTGGACTCCGCGACCTTTGTGGCGGTGGTGATCGGGGGCTCCGAGCAGTATTACGGCATCGTGCCCGGCGAGGTTCCCGCCAACCTTGCCCTGAGCGGTGACGTCGTGACGGCTGTCGAGCAGGTGTACTTCCCCTAGGGACTCGTGTCCTCCGGCGCCCGGTAAGAACGATCTGGCCGGCCGGTAACCTTTCGGTCGTGGCAGCCAGGACGCTTTTCGAAAAGGTCTGGGATCATCATGTGGTCCGGGCTGTCGAAGGCGAGCCCGCCTTGCTCTACGTCGATCTCCATCTCGTCCATGAGGTCACGTCGCCCCAGGCGTTCGACTCGCTCCGCATGAACGGTCGCGAAGTCCGCCGACCGGATCTGACCCTGGCCACCATCGACCACGGGGTTCCCACGAGGGACCGCCAGCTCGGCATCACCGATCCGATGTCGAAGATCCAGATCGATGCGCTGGCCCGAAACTGCCAGGACTTTGGAGTGACCCTGTTTGGGTTGAACGACCCTCGCTCGGGCATCGTGCACGTGATCGGTCCCGAGCAGGGCATCACCCAGCCGGGCATGTTGATCGTATGTGGCGACTCCCACACCTCCACCCACGGTGCCTTTGGAGCCCTGGCCTTCGGGATCGGCACATCTGAGGTGGAGCACGTCCTCGCCACCCAGACCCTCCCCCAGGACAGGCCGAAGGCCATGGCTGTCAACGTCGAGGGCGAGCTGCCCCGCGGTGTCACCGCCAAAGACATCATTCTCGGCATCATCGCCCGAATGGGGACCGGGGGAGCGACCGGGCACGTGCTCGAGTATCGGGGTAGCGCCATCCGCGCTCTCTCGATGGAAGGCCGGATGACAGTCTGCAACATGTCGATCGAGGGAGGAGCTCGGGCCGGGATGATCGCCCCCGACGACATCACCTTTGAATACGTCGCTGGTCGCCCTTTTGCCCCCCAGGGTCGGCTGTGGGAGGCTGCCCTGGAAGAGTGGCGAATGCTCCCCACCGACCCGGGAGCGACCTTCGACACCGAGCTTGACATCGCCGCCGGCGAGCTGGAGCCCTACGTCTCGTGGGGCACCAATCCCGGTCAGACGGTCCCGGTGACCGGCCGGGTGCCGTCGCCCGACCAGGCCGACGATCCCACTGAACGGGACTCGATTGATCGGGCTTTGAAGTACATGAATCTCCCCGCCGGGCAACCCATCACCGAGATCCGGATCGATCGAGTGTTCCTGGGATCGTGTACCAACTCGCGTATCGAGGATCTCCGTGCAGCCGCCGCGGTGGTCGACGGACGGAAGGTGGCGAGCGGAGTGGCGGCCATGGTGGTGCCTGGCTCCGGCCTGGTGAAGCTCCAGGCCGAGTCCGAGGGCCTGGATCGGATCTTCCTGGAGGCCGGATTCGAGTGGCGGGATGCCGGGTGCTCCATGTGCCTCGGCATGAACCCCGACATCCTCAGCCCGGGGGAGCGGTGTGCCTCGACCTCGAACCGGAACTTCGAAGGTAGGCAGGGCCCAGGGGGAAGAACCCATCTGGTGTCGCCGGTGATGGCGGCAGCGGCGGCGATCGCCGGTCATTTCGTCGACGTGCGGGATTGGAACTGATGCCTCCGATCCGTGAGCGACCCCGGGCACCCGATGGCTACGGCTTTTCGACCTCGCCGGAGGGGATGCTTGATTGGCCGCGAGTCTCACAGGCTCTGGCCAATGCCGAGGTCTACTGGTTGGGCACGGTAAGACCCGGCGGCGGCCCCCACATGACCTCCATCTGGGGCGCGTGGGTGGGTGAGCATCTTTACTTCGAGGGGGGCGACGACACCCGCTGGGCCCGGAACCTGGCGGCCGACCCGCGGCTGAGCTTCGGCGCGGTTTCGGCTGGCTTGCACATCAGCGGCCGGGGAGTGATCGAGAAGGCCGCGGCGGGGGAAGCGTTCTCGGCGGTGGCCGACTGCTACGGGGCCAAGTACTCCTACCGGCCAGAGCAGGATCTCTTCAGTGTTCTCCTTCCCGAGGTAGTAATCGCCCTGGACATGTCATCGATGGATAGCTTCGCCTCCAGCCCCACCCGCTTCCGGTGGGCATCGTGACGCCCATCCACGTCATCACGGGCACCCTGGCCCCGCTCCCCCGGGCCAACGTCGACACGGACCAGATCATGCCCAAACAGTTCCTTAAGCGGGTCGAGCGGACCGGCTACGGCGAGTACCTATTTCAGGAGTGGCGTGAGGCTGATCCGGAGTTCGTGCTCAACCGGCCCGAATACCGGAATGCGCGGATCCTGGTGACCGGGCCTAACTTCGGCTCGGGCTCGTCGCGGGAGCATGCCCCCTGGGGCCTGCAGGACTGGGGCTTCGAGGCGATCGTCGCGCCCTCATTCGCGGACATATTCCGCAACAACTGCACCAAGATCGGCCTGCTCCCGGTCGAACTGCATGAGAAGGAGGTCGCCTGGTTGCTGGAGCTCGCCGAGGCCGATCCCACCGCCGAGGTGGCAATCGACCTCCCCGCCCAGTCGATCTCGGCCCAGGGGTTCGAGGCCCGCTTCGAGATCGACCGGTACACAAAGTGGCGGCTCGAGAACGGCCTCGACGACATCGGGCTGACCCTGCGTCACCTCGATGCCATCGCCAGCTACGAGATGCAGCGGCCGGGGTACCGCCCCAGCCTCGCCGCTCGGGGCTGAGTTCGCTCGGCTCGGTTTGGGGTGCGACCCCCACTCGGCCCCGACGCCCCGCCGAACGCGACCCACAGCCAGTGGCTGGCACCGGCATCGGCCGAACGCGCCGCGCCGAATTCGTCTGGAAGCGTCCGTGGCGCGCCGGGTGAGCCGTCAGCCTGCGGACAGCAGATCGGGCCTATCCGTGATCAATCCGTCGACCCCGAGCGCTCGGAAGTCAGCCATCTCCACGGGGTCATTGACCGTCCAGACGTGGATCAAACGGCCGTAGGCATGGGCCAGATCGACCAGTCGGGAGGTCACCACCGGCATCCCGTACCAGGTGGAAGGAACCTGCAGGGCGGCAGTGAAGGGGTGGAAAGGATCGGAGTTGCGGACCGCGGCGGCCGCCAGCACCGCCCGCATGGTCTCCCCGGGCGGGGTGGAGGTGGCCACCCTCCCACCGGTCACCCCCCGAAACTCCTCGATCCGCTCCGTGGAGAAACTCCCCACGATCACCCGCTCACCGAGGTCGAGTTCGTCGATCAGGGCGGCCAGCGGCTCGGCGACGCCATCCGCCTTGAGGTCGATAACCCAGGCGGCTTCGGGGAAGGCGGAGATCATCTCCCGAAAAGCCGGGACCACCACTCCTTTTCCCCGGTAGGGAAAGCTCCCGTTGACCCGATGACGGTACCCGGCATCGAGCCGTCGCACCTCAGCGAACGTCGCGCCTGACACCAGGCCCCAGCCATTGGTCGTGCGGTTGAGGACGGGGTCGTGAAAGCAAACCAGGACTCCGTCGGCCGTGATCCGCAAATCGGTTTCGAAGACCCGGTAGCCGAGGGCGCCAGCCCCGGCAAAGGCCACTTCGGTGTTCTCCGGCCAGAGCAGGCGCGAACCACGATGAGCTATGCCGATGGTTCCGGCACCGGTGAACGGGTTCGGGATCTGCACCCTGCCAAAGTAGAAGCCCCTGCCACCTATGCCGTCGGGCGGAGGTCGCAGGGGCCCTTGTAGGTCTGGGCGAATGTCCGCCGAGAGTTAATCGGCGACGCGGTCCTTAAGGCCCTTGGCCGGGGTGAAGTGAGCGTACTTGCGGGCGGGAATCATGATCTCGGCTCCGGTCGCGGGGTTGCGCCCTTTGCGAGCGGAGCGGCTCTTGGTGGCGAAGATGCCGAAGCCGCTGATGGTGACCTTGTTTCCGGCGTCGAGCTCGACGGCGATAATGCCTTCTCCCGGCTCGGTCCCAAAAATGGCATCGACCGCATCCATCGCGGCCGACTGGGTCAGGCCAGTCTTCCTGGCCAGCTTCTGCGCCATTTCTGTCTTGTTCACGTGCCCTCCTTCAGGGTCTCGGGCGTGCCAACGCCATTTGCGTCGTTCGGTCTACCTTAGGCCGTGTCGCCCCTGCTAGCGAAGCTTCCGACCACTGGATCGCCTTGTTTTATAACGGTTCTGACCAGGTTGAGGTCCGGTCGGTAGGCCAGCTGACGGTAGCTGTCGACATCAAGCACGACCAGGTCCGCCACGGCCCCGGGGCTGATCACGCCTTTGTCGGGCTCCTCGAGAGCGATGGCACCGCCCCGCGTGGCCGACCAGACCGCCTCCTCCAGACGGAGCCCCATATCGAGACAGGCCACCGCGATCACGAGCTGCATGGAGGCCACATACGATGTCCCCGGATTGCAGTCGGTGGCGAGCGCCACCTGCACCCCTGCATCCCAAAGCATCGGGCCCGGGGCCTGCGGGGCCCGCATCGCCCACGAGGCGGTGGGGCACAGGACCGCCACCACACCGGCCTCGGCCAGGGCCCGCGCCTGGCGTTGGTTGACATGCTCGAGGTGGTCGGCCGACACCACCCCCAGGGCCGCGGCCAGATCCACCCCACCGGTGTCACCCAGTTGGTTGGCGTGCAGCCGTGACTTCAGCCCGAATCTCAGGCCGGCCTCCAGGACCCTTCGAGCCTCATAGACGCTGAAGGCTCCCTTATCGCAGAACACGTCGCAGTAGGTGGCCGTCCGGGCCGCGGCCGGGAGCATCTCGCGTTCGATGAGGTCGAGGTAACCCTCCCGGTTGTCGACAAACTCGGGCGCCACCTGGTGGGCGCCCAGAAAGGTAATAACCACATCGAGGGGGAGAATCTCCCCTACCTGGCGAGCCACCTCCAGGATGGCCAGCTCGGTCGCCGGCTCCAGACCGTATCCCGACTTGATCTCGACGGTGGTCGTACCGTGCTCGAGCATGGCCCCGGCCCGGTCAACGGCGGTGGTAACTAGATCGCCGACTTCAGCCAGCCTCGTCGCAGCCACGGTGGCGGCGATGCCACCCCCGTGCCGCTGGATATCGAGATAGCTGGCGCCCGCGAGCCGCGCCGCGAACTCGCCGGACCGCTCTCCGGCGAACACCAGGTGGGTGTGGGGATCGACGAAGCCGGGAAGGACTGCCCGGCCGTCACAGGCCAGCTCCGGTAGCTGGCGATAGCGGGAGGGGAGATCGCTCTCTGCGCCCACCCATGCCACCTTGCCCTGGCGGATGGCGACTGCGGCGCCTTCGACTAGTCCCAATAGACCGGGCCGGCGCCGATCATTGGTCACCGCCTCGCCGATTCCAGTCAAGACGAGGTCCCCGGTGGCGGGCTCCGACGAGGGCAGGGCCACCTCCCGGGCCACCTGGATACATTCATCGCAGATCCCCACCCGGTGGGGACCGGCCACTATCCGGGCGACCTCATCCTGGCGGCGTCCGCAAAACGAGCAGCGCAACAGCCGGGCCACGATCCGAGGCTACCGGGCGGTTAAGTTCCTGTAGGTCATGCCTCTCGATTCCGTTCCCGGCCCCGAGACGGGGCCCTCGCCCTCGGAGGCGCCTTCGCCGGCTGCGGGGGCCCGGTCGGGACGACCCCCGCCCGGGTCTTCCACCGGTCTGGGGCGGTTTGTCGCCGCCAGCCTGGCGGGCATGATCGGGGTGCTGGCGGTATCGATTGTCACGTCGATCGTCACCCTGGGGCGTTCCGCCAACCGGCTTCGAGAACTTGCCGCGGACCAGCTCTTTTTCGCCGACGGATGGGCGGCCGGCGTGGGGCTGGCATTTGTGGGCATGTCGGCCCTGTGTGCAGTCTCGTGGATGGTGTGGCAGCACCGGGCCCATACCAACCTGCAGGCAATGGCGCCCACCGTCTTCCGGCCCGGTGTCGTCTGGTGGTGGGTCGTCCCGGTCGCCAACCTCTTCCTGCCTTTTATGGCGGTGGGCGAACTGGCCCGAGCCGGGCAGGATCGGCCCGTTCTCAGAAGATGGTGGTGGGCCGGCTTCCTGCTCTTTTCTGTGACGGCCGGGGGCTCCGCCGGCCTGGTGAGCTGGGGCGAGGTGGATCTGGTGTGGCTCGAGGTGATCTCCATCGCGACGAACCTCCTGGGGATCGTTACCGCCGCCCTCGCCCTGGCGGTGGTGGCGATGGTGGACCGGGGCATCGACGCCCGGCGAGCCGACCTGGGCTGGACCCTAGGTTGGCACCCATGGACGACGGGCAGGAAGTGGCTCTGGGGTGTATCCGCCGCGGCCCTGACGATCGTCGGAGGACTCGGTCTGGGAGTTGCCCTTCCCGAGCTAACGGCGGCCCTGAGCGAGGACACGGCCTGGAGGGGCACCGAGTTCGCCATCGGGAGCTGTTTCAACGATGATCAGACCGGCTTCCCCCCGGTGCCCTGCAGCTCACCGCACGGGGCCGAGACCTTCGCGGTGCTGGCCCATCCCGACCTTGTCGTCTACCCCGGACCCGAAGAGTTGGAGGCCTGGGCGGAGCCCCTCTGTTACGCCCGGTTCCGGTCCTACACCGGGGTGGCCTACGAGGACTCCGCCCTCGACTTCGGCTACCTCTACCCCACCGCCGGCAGCTGGGCAAGCGGCGACCGTGAGGTGGTCTGCTACCTGTTCGATCCGTCCGGCGACCTCACCGCCCCGGTCCGCAGCGGGGGCGGGACCGCCTAGTCACGAACTATCGGGATACCGAGCCCGCGCTCGGCCGCCACAAGGCGAGCCCGGGGGTATCCGGCATCGGCGTGGCGAAGGATCCCCATTGCCGGGTCGTTGGTCAGAACCCGCTCCAAACGGAAGGCCGCGTCGGCCGTGCCATCGGCTACCACCTGGGCGCCGGCATGGATCGATTTGCCCATGCCTACGCCCCCGCCGTGATGGACCGCCACCCATGCCGCCCCGGAGGCGGTATTGACCAGGGCGTTGAGGATCGGCCAATCGGCCACAGCATCGGATCCGTCGACCATCGCCTCCGTCTCGCGATAGGGCGAGGCCACCGAACCGGAATCGAGGTGGTCCCGGCCGATCACGATCGGAGCGGCAACCTCCCCACTGGCGACCAATTCGTTGAAGGCCAGACCGGCCTGGTGGCGCTCCCCGTAGCCAAGCCAGCAGATCCGGGCGGGCAGACCCTGGAAAGGTACCCGGCGACTGGCCATCTCGAGCCACCTCTGGAGCGGGCCGTTATCGGGGAACAAGCGCGCTACTGCCCGGTCGGTGGCGGCGATGTCGGCGGGGTCACCGGAAAGGGCGACCCAGCGAAATGGGCCCAGGCCCTCACAGAACAGAGGCCGGATGTAAGCCGGAACGAAGCCGGGATAGGCAAAAGCGTCCGTGAATCCGGCACGGAGCGCTTCCCCACGCAGATTGTTGCCGTAGTCGAACACCTCGGCCCCTCCCCGGCTCATCCCCACCATGGCGCGGCAATGCTCAGCCATCGCCCTGCGCGATTCGGCGACGTACCGCTCCGGATCGGCCTGGCGGAGTTCGGCCGCCCCCTCGAGGGTGAACCCGTTGGGCACATAGCCGTTGAGGGGGTCATGGGCCGAGGTCTGGTCGGTCACGATGTCGACCTCGAATCCGCGGCGCCAGACTTCGGCGAACACGTCAGCGGCGTTGCCCACCACCCCGATCGAGGTCGCGCGGCGCTCCGCTTTCGCCTCCTGGGCCCGCCGGAGGGCCTCGTCGAGGTTGGCGGCAGCTTCATCGAGATAGCCGATCTCCAGCCGCCGCTGGAGCCTCGTCGGATCGACCTCAACCACGATCGCCACCCCGCCATTCATGGTGACCGCCAGCGGTTGGGCGCCGCCCATACCACCCAGGCCAGCGGTCAGCGTGATGGTGCCGCGTAGGCTGCCCCCGAACCGCTGTTCGGCAATGGTGACGAATGTCTGGTACGTGCCCTGCAGAATTCCCTGGGTTCCGATGTAGATCCACGATCCCGCGGTCATCTGCCCGTACATCATCAGGCCGGCGGCCTCGAGCTTCCAGAAATGCTCCCAGGTGGCCCATTCCGGAACGAGGAGCGAGTTGGCGATCAGGACTCGTGGGGCCAGCGGGTGGGTCGTGAGGATTCCGACCGGCTTGCCTGATTGCACCAATAGCGTCTCGTCGTTTTCCAGGTTCTCGAGACAGGAAACGATGGCATGGAAAGCTTCCCAGCTGCGGGCCGCTTTGCCCCGACCTCCGTAGACGATCAGCTCGTCCGGGTTTTCGGCGACTTCGGGGTCGAGGTTGTTCTGCAGGCATCGGAGGGCTGCTTCTTGCAGCCAGCCCCTGGTGTGGAGGTCCGAACCCCGGTGAGCGCGCACCACCATCCCACCCTAGACGGCCCAGTCGACAGTTCAGGCAGTTGACAGTTCAGTCAGCCGAATGCCGCTCCACGACCTCGCCCACTGCCTCGACCAGCCTGGTCACGGCTTCGATCTGGGAGGCGCTCATCGATCCCGCCCGGACTTCGTCTATGAGATCCTCGAGCGCTTCAACCACCCGGGACTTGGTGGCCCCGACCAGGGGCCCCGCCTCAGCGCGGGCCCAACGGAAGGGCACGGGGGCGTTGAGCCCGAGTCGAGAGGAGCCCCCCTCATCTCGCAGCGGTGCCAGCGACCCGACCGAGGAGAGGTAGTTCATGGCACCCTCCCAGGGCGGGTCGTCGGACCCGTACTCGGAAGGAGGCGGGTCTGCGGACGGGGGATCAACTACCGGCTCGCCTAACAAATCCGGAGCGGGGGGAGGCACGGCCGTCAGCGGATCGGCTGCAGGCTCTGGCACCGTAGCTGCGGTGGCTTGGGCGCTTTTGGCCGCCTCCATGAGCTCCCGCAGCTTCCGGGCGGTAGGCCCCAACGGACGTTCCTCCGCAACCGCAGCCGGTTCCGGCTCCGGTGCCGAGGGGACCAAGAACTCGGCTTTGGGGGATTCGGCTCTGGGCGATTCGGCTTTGGGTGATTCGACTTCGACCACCTCCGGCCGTTCGAGGCCATTGAGGCCCTTGCGCAGCTTGCCCCGCAGGCCGGAGGCGGCACTGAGCATGGAGCGCTTGGTCAGCACCGGCATCGCTTCGTAAGAGAAGGCAAGAGCGTCATCGGCGGCGAACACCGCCCGATCATCGCCCAGCTGGAGCTCGAAGCGATCTCCCTCCACCCGGGTGGCCTTCACTTGCGAAGTGGCCCATGAGCCCAGCACATCCGACCCGGCTGTCAGTTCGAGTCGACCTGAACCGAGCAGCAGGTCGGTCTTCACCCAATTGAGGGGATCGGCCTCGAGCTGGAGCCGTCCGCTGAACCTCATCTGTCACCTCCGTGATGCCTGCCACGCGGACAACGGCAGGTGCAAGTCCGCGCCTCTCTCCTATCGGAAGCGACGGGGAATTTCTGCAGGGTTTTGTGTCAGGCCAGGGCAAGATCGATGTCGCCTCGCTCGATCGCGAGGGCCAGGCGATCGATGTCCTCTCCCACGGGCCGATCATGCGCAAGGGAGGGAACGGAGGCTCGTACTACTTCGCAAATGCGGCGCGAGCGCGGAGCCGCCAGCTGCGGGCGACGGTATTCAATCCCCTGGGCCGCGCACATGAGCTCGATGGCCAGTACCCGAGAGGTGTTGTCGAGAACCTGCAGCAGTTTGCGCCCTGCCCCCCAACCCATGGAGACGTGGTCCTCCTGCGAGCCCGAC
>DATHSX010000014.1:0-3156 GCA_035463935.1 Acidimicrobiia bacterium
CGCGACCGAGGACATCGGCGGACCCTCAACCATTTCCTGGGAGACGACTGCCGACGTCCTGCTGGCCGACCTCTATCGGGCGGAGGCCACCAACCTGGTCCGGCTGGCTCGGTTCTTCGTCGATGATCGTGACGCCGCCGAGGATCTGGTCCAGGAGGCCTTCATCCGTCTTGCCCGTGCGGCGCATCGCATCCTCGACCAGGAGCGGATCGCCGCCTATCTCCGCTCGATTGTCCTCAACCTGGCCCGAGACCACAATCGGCGGGGGCTGGTCTCGCTGCGCCATCAGCCTCCGGCCGATCCGCCGGTCGCCACCCTGGATGAGCAACTGGCGCTCCGGGAAGACCAGCAGCAGGTGATCGAGGCGTTGCGGGATCTGCCCCGTCGCCAGCGCGATTGCCTGGTCCTGCGCTATTACCTGGAACTGGGCGTGGCCGAAATCGCCGCGACTCTGGGGCTTTCGGTCAACTCGGTGAAGACCCACCTGCAGCGCGGTCTCCGATCGCTCGAGAAAAGACTGGAGGGAACGCGGTGACCCGGCTCGAAGAGCGTCTGCACGAGGCCCTGAGGGCCGGTGCCGCCGCGGTCCACCCGGCACCGGACCTGTTTGCCCGGGTCCGGAGCAGTGTGGAGTACGACCGGGGCCGTCGCCGGCGGATCCTGCGAGGATGGGCGGTCTTCGGTCTCGTCGTTGCCGCCCTGGCACTTGTGGTTGTCGCCACCGCGGAGGTTCAGGAAGGGAGAGTCGACATGGAGTGGTGGGTGCTCGAGTTGATAACCCTGGGCGTCCTGATAGCCATGGCCTTGTGGTTGGGTCCCTTCATCAAACGCTTTGGCCGCAGCTATGCGGCCGATGTGTTTCGTTCGAACCCGCGCACCGGCAAAAGCTTCATAGTGCTCGTGGATGTCGTCTACTACCTGATCTTCACCGCCTATATCTTCTTCACGGTGCGCTTCGAGCCCGAGCCGGGGTGGGGAACGACGGTCGGAGCCGACCAGCTCCAATATGAAGTTGGCCGGGTGGGAGGCATCCTCCTCATCATCGGTGTCCTGCACGGCGCCAACCTGCTGCTGATGCCCGTTCTCGGTCGGCTGTTCTCCCTCAACCGCCGACTCGACGAGCGAGTGCCTCCTCAGGATTGACCTTCACCGGGGGTCGATCCCTGCCCTTACAGGTCGGTGCCTGACCCATCAGGAGGGGTGCTTAGCCTTTCTGTTCAATGTCGGTCTCCCTCGAAACCATCGCCAACCTGGCCAAACAGCGCGGATTCGTCTTCCAATCGTCCGAGATCTACGGCGGCATCCGCTCGGCTTACGACTACGGCCCCCTCGGTGTGGAACTACTTCGCAACGTCAAGAACGAGTGGTGGCGGGCGATGGTGCAGGAGCGCGACGACGTGGTGGGTCTGGACTCGGCCATTCTCCAGGCTCGCCAGGTGTGGAAGGCCTCCGGTCACGAGGCGGTTTTCACCGATCCGCTGGTCGAGTGCCGTTCGTGCAACCAGCGATACCGGCTCGACAAGCTGGAAGATCCCGACACCTGCCCGAACTGCGGGGCCAAGAAGAGCTTCACCGAGCCCCGGGCCTTCAACCTGATGTTCCGCACCCATATGGGCCCGGTCGAGGACGACGACAACCTGATCTATCTGCGGCCGGAAACCGCCCAGGGAATCTTCATCAACTTTGAGAATGTGCGCAGGGCCAACCGGATGAAGCTCCCCTTTGGCATCGCCCAGGTCGGGAAGTCGTTCCGCAACGAGATCACCCCGGGCCAGTTCGTGTTCCGCACCCGCGAATTCGAACAGATGGAGATGGAGTACTTCTGTCGCCCCGAGGAGTCGGCCCGCTGGTTCCAGTACTGGATCGAAAACCGTCTGAAGTGGTACTCGGATCTCGGCATGCGCCCCGAGAGTCTGCGGATCCGTCCCCATCTGGAAGATGAGCTCTCCCACTACTCCACCGAAACGGTTGATGTCGAGTACGCCTTCCCATGGGGTTGGGATGAGCTCGAGGGCATCGCCAATCGAACCGACTTCGACCTGCGCCAGCATGCCGAGCTGTCGGGTGAGGACCTGCGTTACTTCGACCAGGAGAGCAACGAGCGCTTCTTTCCCCATGTGATCGAACCCGCCGCCGGCGCCACCCGCACAACGTTCGCGTTCCTCATCGACGCTTATCACGAGGAGGAGGTAAGAGGGGAGACGCGCACGGTGCTGCGCCTCCATCCCCGCCTGGCGCCCTACAAGGTGGCGGTGCTCCCCCTTTCCAAGAAGCCCGAGCTGATCGAACCGGCCGGCCGGATCGCTGCCGAGTTACGGCGGCATTTCATGCTGGAAGTGGACGTAACTCAATCGATTGGCCGTCGCTACCGGCGTCAGGACGAGATCGGCACCCCCTTCTGTGTCACCGTGGATTTCGACAGCCTCGTTGATCAGGCCGTCACCGTCCGTCATCGTGACACCATGGAACAGGACCGGGTGCCGATGAGCGCAGTGCCGGCCTACCTGGCGGAGCGGCTGGTCGGCTGATCGGTCGGAGTCGTCCGGGGGGCTTCAATCCACCCTTGGGGCCTCGGTAACCTCGCACCGTGTACCGCCGGGACGACATCGACCGGGTCAGGGCCGCCACCAACCTCATCGACCTGGTGGCGGCAGTGACCACCGTCAAGCGTTCCGGCCGCTCCTATACCGCGGTGTGCCCTTTCCATCAGGAGAAGTCCGCCTCCCTATCCCTCGATGCCGGTCGGGGTCTTTACCACTGCTTCGGTTGCGGCAAGGGGGGAGACGTCTTCACGTTCATCGAAGAGACCCAGGCCCTCGACTTCAACGAGGCAGTGGAGGCTCTGGCCCGTCAGGCGGGCATCCAGCTCGAGGCCGATCCCGCCGCCGCCCGCCGCCGGGGAGAGCACGACGAACTGGTGGAAGCGGTCCGCCGAGCCGCCGACTTCTACCACCGCCTCCTCAAGAACGCCCCCGAGGCCGGCCCGGCCCGTAGCTACCTCCGGGGCCGAGGGATCGATGTCGATGTGGTGGACGACTACCGGATCGGCTATGCACCGGAGGCCGAGTCATGGGACAGCCTGGTCAAGGAACTGCGGGCGGCCGGAGTCAAGGAGCGGACGATCGAGGGTGCCGGCCTGGCCCGTAGGGGCCGGGG
>DATHSX010000015.1:0-6127 GCA_035463935.1 Acidimicrobiia bacterium
CTGGGCGTGCAGAGCCTGGCCGGCGTTGTCATGATCTTTGGTCTCTTTCTGTTCCCCAACGGGCGCTTCGTGCCGCGCTGGACAGTCTGGCCGGCGGTGGGCTCCGCTCTCTTGACACTTGCCGTCCCCGACATGATTGGAGCCATCCGGGCGGCTGGCACCGGTACATCCGCGGGGTACCTCCCCTGGGTTCGCACCCTCGGTACCGCGGCACTCTCCCTCGCTTTGGCTGTCTGGCTCCCCGCCCAGGTCTATCGCTACCGGCGGAAGTCCACGCCCCTGGAGCGTTATCAGACCCGCTGGGTGCTTTTCGGGTTCAGCGTGGTCTTGATCGGGAGTCTCACCCCGGTCCTCCTCAGAGCGTGGGGCAGCCCACCGGAGTGGGCGGCGTGGGCCTTGCTGACGGCCGCCCTGGGGAGCCTCTTCCTCCCCGTGGCGGCCGGTCTCGCCATCCTCCGCTATCGGCTGTACGAGATCGACCGGGTCATCTCCCGCACCCTCAGCTACGCGATCGTGGTGGTGGTGCTCGCCGTCGCCTACGCCGTTGGGGTGTTCGCCCTGTCCACGCTCCTTCCCGCCACCGGCGACCTGGCGGTGGCCGCCTCCACCCTGGCGGTGGCGGCCCTCTTCAACCCGCTGCGCCACCGGATCCTGGAAAAGGTTGAACGTCGCTTCAACCGACACAGATACAACGCCGAGCGGCTGGTTTTGGGTTTCGCCGGCAGACTGCGTTCCCAGAGCGAACTCGCTGAGATCATCTCCGACCTGGGCACCTTGATCGCCCGCACGGTCGAGCCGACCACGGCGTCGGTATGGGTGCGTGAGATCAGGCGGTAGACCGCAGCTCGGGTAGCACTTCGGCCCCCAGCAGATCGATCGTCCGCTTGGGGTCGACGGAGGCCACCTGGATCGAGATCACGTCGGCTCCTACCTCGGACACGAGCGGGAGAAAGGCCTCGATCAGGCCGGCCGCGTCGGGAACCACCGTGTACTTCGACAGGATCTCCTGGCGGTCCATCTCGTCCGCCCGCTGGCGGAGCACCATTGGATCCACCGCTTCCAGCCGGCCGGGCGCCCGCAGCCCCCGCATCGAGCCCAGGGCCTCCCAGGCCTCCTCGTCCGAGGATGCCAGGACCACCCAGCGTGAGGCCATGATCGTCCCCGGCGTTTCCCTGACGTCGTGAAAGGGCTTGATGATGGTGGTTTTGGTCTCTTCGGGGTTCTTGACCGAGGTGATCAGGCCGTCGGCGTGCTTACCGGCGAAAGTCGCCGACTGTTCTCCTCCCGCGGCCATCCAAATCGGCACCTCGTGCAACGGCGGGCTGTAGAGGCGGGCCTTGCGACACTGGTAGTAGACGCCGTCGAAATCGAGCTTCTCGCCGGCGAATAGGCGGTGAATGATCTCGAGGGCCTCCCTCATACGCCGGATCCGCTCCCCGTAGCCGGGAAACTCGTACCCGAGCGGCCCTTCGTTGATGTTCTCACCCGTGCCTACCCCGAGGACAAAGCGACCGCCGGACAGCCGGTCCATGGTGGCGGCGGCCTGGGCGATCAGGGCGGGGTGATAGTGGAACAGCGGACAGGTGACCGAGGTGGCGAACTCGACCCGCTCGGTGCGGGCAGCGGCCGCCCCCAGCCAGCTCCAGACAAATCCCGCCGCCGAGTTGTCATCGACCCACGGGTGGAAGTGATCGGAGGCGGTGATCATGTCGAAGCCGACCCGCTCGGCGTCCACCGCCTGGAGGATCAGCTGCTCCGGCTGATATGACTCATGCGAACAGAGCCAGGCAAACCTCGTCATCGCCGAGTCGCCGGGAGGAGATCGAGCATCTGGCGATCATACGGCGGGCCGGGTCTCACCCCGGCGACGGAGAAAGAGGGCCGCCGCAAGGCCACCTCCCCCCGCGGCCTGCAGCCATTCGCCCCAGCGGGCATACAGGGTGAGAGGGCCCTCCCGCAGGGTGAGGGTGGCTGTGATGAACCTTTCATCCAGGAACTGAGTCATCTCCCCCACCGCGCCGTTCTTGATGAAGGTCGACCGGCCGGTGACGGCCGAGTGGACCAGGTCGACGCCGAGCTCGGCCGCCCGCATCCGGGTCATCGCGATGAACTGATCGGAGACCGGGGTGAACTCGTAACTTCCCTCGTTACTCGCCACCACCAGCAGCTGCGCCCCGATCCTGACTTCGTCCCGGCTGTACCGGGCAAACGCAGCTTCGAAGGAGATGACCGATCCGACCCGACCCACAGGGAGGTCGAACGCCAGCGGCCCGTCACCCCTGATCAGGTCGCGGGGAACCTGATCGAGGGCCGGTATCCACTCGAACAGGGGGCGAGCCGGGATGTACTCCCCGAACGGCACGGGGTGACGTTTGCGGTATTCCCCCACCACCGAGCCGTCGGGAGCGAAGAGCACGTTGGCGTTGAGCCAGTGAGTGTCCGACAACGGGCGGTCGCCACCCGCCAGCAAGTAAGCCCCCAGACGCTCGGCTTCCTTCCCCATGGCGCTTGCCACGTCGGGATTGAGCACCGGATCCGCGTCGAAGCCTCCCGTGGATCCCTCGGGCCAGACCACCAGATCCACCGAACCGGCGGGGATGGAGCGGGTAAGGGCGAGGTGCTGCTCATAGGTAGCCCGCCGTTCGTTGAGACAATGGGTGAGGGGACAGGGGGTGGACCCCTGCACAATGGCGACGCGAATCGGTGGCCCTTCCGGATGGGGCGGCCAGAGCGCCCCCGCCGCCACGAGAACTCCCGCCACCGCCACCGGCCCGAGCAGTTCCAGCCGGAGCCTTTTCTGTTCGAAGGCGACCACAAGTCCTGCCGCCATTGCCACCAGGACGATGCTCCAGCCGCTGGTGCCGATCCACTGAGCGGCGTTACGCAGCGAGGAGAGGGGAGAGACCGTGTAACCGACCAGGCCCCACTCGAAGCCACCCACCGGAAACCGGACCCGGGCAGCTTCCATCACGCCCCAACCGCCGACCGCCGCCAGCCACCAAAGATTGACAGGCCAATCTCGTGCTTTCCCGAGGAGCCATCCGTAGAGCGCGAGATACAACCCGAAGACGATCACCAGCGGGGCCACGGCGATCAGCCCCAACTCCCCCACCCACCAGATCAGCCCGGAGAAAAAGGCCAGGCCGAATAAGAGGCCGGCGAGTACCGGGTGGCGCCCCCGCCGCAGCCCGGCCAGGAACAGCGCCACGCCGGCCACGGCGAGAATCCCGACGGCAAAGGGCGGAAAGGCCAGCACAAGGAGACCGGCGGCGGCGAGCGCCGTCAACACAGACCGCACGCCGGGATTGTACGAATCGACCAATCTATGACCGGTGGCGGGTCGCGCGGACCGGGCCCCGGCCCAGAAGAGGCAGGAGAGCATGCACCAGCAGGAATTATCGGTAGCGCTGCAGGCGGCCCGGGCCGGTGCTCAAGTCGTACGCGCCGGGTTCGGCTCCGCGGTCGCCGCGGACTTCAAAGGAGATGCCGATCCGGTCACCGAGGTCGACCGGGCTGCGGAGGAACAGGTACTCGCCATGATCCGTCACCACTTCCCCGACGACGCCATCATGGCCGAAGAGTCGGCGGCCGCAGGCTCCGGGGCGGGCGCCTGGCCAGCCGGGAGGGCGTGGATCGTCGATCCGCTCGACGGTACGGTGAACTTCATCCATGGCGTCCCTCACGTGGCGGTTTCGGTCGCGCTGTGGATCGATCAGGCACCGGCGGCGGCGGTGGTCATCGATGTGATCCACGGCGAGGAGTTCTCTGCCGTCGCCATGGGTGGAGCATTCTCGAGTGGCAACCGGATCAAGGTGTCAGGCGAAGACGATCTCGGCCGAAGCCTCATCGCGACCGGGTTCCCATACGACCGCAACATCCACGGTCTGGCTTACGCCGACAATCTGGGCCAAGTCCTCACTCGGGTGCAGGGGGTCCGCCGCCTGGGAAGCGCGGCCCTTGACCTCGCCTGGGTCGCCTGCGGACGGTACGAGGGATACTGGGAATTCGGGCTGAAACCCTGGGATGTGGCGGCCGGGATGTTGCTCGTCACCGAAGCCGGGGGGAGGGTCACGTCGCACCGGGGCCTCGACTACCAAATGGGCGATGCCGGTGTGGTGGCATCCAATGCCCTCATCCATGATTCGCTGCTGGGGGCGGTGCGGCTCTCGCTGCCGGGCCACGTGTCATGAGCCGGCTGCTCCTCACCGCGGGCGATCAGGCCATCGAAGTTTCCGATGGGGTGATCGTGGGACTCGGGCGGCCCGCGGCGATGCGTCGCCCTGGCCTGGCCGAGACCCCCTACGGTCCGGGCGCATCGATCCTCGCCCCGTTCCACGATCATCACTTCCATCCCATCGGATACGCCGCCGCGGTCACCCGGCTGTCGATAAAGGAGGCGGTCGACTTCTCCGATCTCGGTGACCGACTGCGTGAAGCAGCGGCGGCCCTCGGCCCGGGTGCGGCCCTGGTCGGCAACCGCCTCGATGAAGAGAGCCTGGCCGAGAGCCGCCTCCCCGCCCGCCACGACCTAGACATCATGGTTTCCGATCGACCGCTGCTGCTCTACCGTTACTGCGGCCATGTGGCAGTGGCCAACTCGGCCGCCCTGGAACTGGCCGGCCTCGGGCCGCACCCCACCGGAATCCTCACCGAAACGGCCATCCAGCCGGTGGCGGAGGCAGTAGCCGGGCTCCAACCGCCGCTCGACCCCGACGACGTCCGGCGAGCCCTTTCCGGTCTTCCCAGCCTGGGCCTGGGCCGGATGACAGCCATCGTCTCGGCCGGCGAGCCTATCTGGTGTGGAGTGCCGGACGAGATCGGCACCCTCCTCGCCGTGGCTCCCGACCTGCCGCTCGACTTCGAGGTGCTGGTAATCGCCGGCCACCCAGCCGAACTGGCGGCCGCCGCCGCCCGTCTCGACGGCGCTGCCGCCAACGTCACCTTCCTCGGCTGGAAGGACTTCGCCGACGGCAGCCTGGGCGGCCATACCGCCGCCCTCTACGATCCTTACACCGACCAGACCACCACGAGGGGCATCCTGCGTCTCGACCCTGAGCACGCCGGCATCATGTCGCGGACCTGCCTGGAACTGGGCGGCTCGGTGGCGATCCACGCCATCGGCGATTTGGCCAACGACCGGGTCCTCGACCTGTACGAGCTACTGATCGAATCCGGGGCCGACCCGGCCCGGCTCCGGATCGAGCATGCCTCGGTCCTGACTTCGGCGGCCATCGAACGAATGGCCCGCCTGGGCGTGACCGCCTCGATTCAGCCGGCCTTCCTGGCCTCGGAGGCGGGGTGGCTGGAAAAGCGGCTGGGCGCCCGTACGCGCCTCGCCTACCCGCTGGCGGCCCTGGCGGCCGCGGGAGTGCCGATGATCGGAGGGTCGGATTGTCCGGTGGAGCCACCGGATCCCCGGATTGGGGTCGCCGCGGCCCGGGAACCGGGAGGACTCGAGGCCCAGGCGGCATGGCGGCTCTTCGCGGCGGATCCCCGCGTCGGCGACCGCGCCGACCTCATGGTGCTGGATCGAGACCCACTCGCCGCTCGGAACGGCCTCGGCCGGCATGCGCCGGGCGTGACAGCCATGTATCGGGGCGGATCATTGGTGAACCTGGCGGGTGAACTCCCGTTCAGATAGCGCGAACTGCCCTTCAGATAGACCGCTTCGGGTCGCTAACTTGACGATCATGTTCGACTACACCCAGGTCACGGCTGCCGGCGTAACCAGCCGGGCCGAGGAGGCGCTGAAAGAGGCCGACCGGATCCTCGCGGGCGTCATCGACTCCAGCGTCGAGGGGACCTACCAGACCGTTATGCAGCCGCTCGACGACATCAATGACCTGCTCCACCGTATCTACGGAACCACCGCCTTCCTCGGCTACGTTCATCCGGACCGGGAGGTGCGCGATGCGGCCAACGCCGTCGAGGAAAGGCTGCAGAAATGGGGGGTCGACCTGGTGTTCCGGGACGACCTCTACCGGGTGGTCAAGGCCTACCGCGAGACCGCCGAGGCAGACCGGCTAGAGGGGGAGAGGGCGCGGTTCCTCGAATTCTGGATGCGGGATCTGCGCCGGGCCGGCCATGAGCTCGACGAGAGCACCCGGAGTGAGGTCAAGCGACTCAC
>DATHSX010000016.1:0-2102 GCA_035463935.1 Acidimicrobiia bacterium
GCGCTTCTCGAGAAACGCGTCCCGCCCCTCGGTTGCCTCCGCGGAGCCGTAGGCGAGCCGGGTGGCCTCGCCCGCGAACAGTTGCTGGCCTACGAGACCGTCATCGATCAGGTTGAAGGCGTACTTCAACATCCGCTGGGCCGTGGGTGACTTGGCTCCGATCTCCTCCGCCCATTGCAGGGCGACTGGCTCGAGCTCAGAATGGGCAACGGAGGCGTTGACCATGCCCATCGCCGTCGCCTCTGCGGAGGTGTATTGGCGTCCCAGGAAGAAGATCTCCCGGGCTCGCTTCTGTCCGACCATGCGGGCGAGATAGGCGGAGCCGAATCCGCCATCGAAGCTCGCCACGTCGGGATCGGTCTGCTTGAAGAGCCCGTGTTCGGCGCAAGCGATGGTGAGATCGCAGACGACATGCAGCGAATGTCCACCACCCACCGCCCACCCCGGCACCACGGCGATCACGATCTTGGGCATGAAGCGGATCAGTCGCTGCACCTCGAGTATGTGCAACCTTCCCAATCGAGCCTGGTCGACGCCCGAGGCGGTCTCCCCCGCCGAGTACTGATAGCCATCGGCGCCCCGGATGCGCTGATCACCCCCAGCGCAGAAGGCCCAGCCCCCGTCCCTGGGTGACGGCCCATTGCCGGTCAGGAGCACCACGCCCACGTCGGGGGTCTGGCGGGCGTGGTCGAGGGCTGTATACAGCTCATCGACCGTGTGGGGGCGGAAAGCATTGCGCACCTCGGGGCGATCGAAAGCGATGCGAACCGTCCCCTGCCCGGTCGCCCGGTGATAGGTGATGTCGGTGAAGGCGAAACCTCCGACCTCCTGCCACCGTCCCGGTTCGAAGTGTTCGGAGATCATGAAGAGAATGTAACGAGGAAGGCCGATAGCCGAAGGCGGAGCGCAGGATGGCGGGAATGGATCTACTGGCACAAAAGGCGGACGAGACTCCGGGCGCGGTGTTCCTCGAATCGGCCGGGGCCACGCTTACCTATGCCGCGACGGCTGGCCTGGTCGCCGAGCGGGCGGCGGCGCTGGGCGACAGATCGGGAGGGCAGGTGGCGGTGCAGCCCCGCCTGGACGTCGAGTCGGTCGTCGAAGTGCTGGCGGTGATCGCGGCCGGGGCCACCGCGGTGGTCGTGCCAGCCGGCCCACCCGCGGAGCTGCAAGAGGACCTGATCGGGCGGGCGCACTCCGACCCGCGCCCCTGTCACTCGATTCTCTTCACCAGCGGCAGCTCCGGTTACCCCAAAGGGGTGCGCTTCAGTTTGGGGAACTGGCAGGCGGCGGCTCGGGCCTCCATGGTCACGCTCGGTCATGGTCCCGGCGATCGCTGGCTCTGCCCTCTGCCCCTCCACCACGTGGGCGGTCTGAGCATCGTCTTCCGAAGCCTGCAAGCGGGAGGAGCCGTCGTCCTGTCTCCGTACCAGGACCACACCGCCGGCTGGCTCGATCGGGTGCGATTCGCCTCGATGGTTCCGACCCAGCTCCATCGGGTCCTCCGGCGCCGCACCGATGGCTACCGGAATCACCCCCGTGTGCTGGTGGGAGGCGGGCCGGTCGACGGCGGGCTCCTCGATCGGGCGGCCACCGCCGGCCTCGAGGTGCTGCCTACCTACGGGATGACCGAGACCACCGCCCAGGCGGCCACCGCCCGACCCGGCGACCCCGCCCGGCGGCTGTACCCGCTGCCGGGTCTGGAGATAGCAGTCGGGCCCGAGGGCCGCATCGAAGTGCGGGGAGAGACCGTGTCGCTGTCCTACCTGGGAGAGCCCGACCGGCGCCCGGGCGAGTGGTTTGCCACGGCCGATTGGGGACGAATCGAGGCCGATGGCTCGCTCACCGTCCTGGGCCGGTTGGACCGGGTGATTATCAGCGGGGGAGAGAAGATCGACGCCGAGACAGTCGAGAGGCTGCTGGGGGCGGTGGCGGGGGTGGAAGAGGTGGCAGTAATCGGACTCCCCGACCGCGAGTGGGGAGAGACGGTGGTTGCCGCCTATCGCGGTTTGATCGAGCCCGGGGAGCTTGCGCCGGTGGTCCGCCAGGCGCTGGGACCCCGAGCGGTCCCGAAGCGGTGGCTGCGATTGGACCGGATGCCC
>DATHSX010000017.1:0-4027 GCA_035463935.1 Acidimicrobiia bacterium
GCGTAATTGCGACTTTGAAAGCCTACGGTTCTCTCGAGCACCGGATGTAGTGTCTCTCCCGCAGTCTCTCTCTGATCAAGGGGAAGCAAGCCATCCGCGACGCCGCCCGGGTGCTGGGCCATCCCTATGCGGTCGGGGACCGGATCGCCAAGGCCATGCCCCCAGCCATTCTCGGCAAGGAGGCGGCTCTCGATGTCTGTCTGAATCCTCCGGTCACCGACGCCGACCCCTTCGACAAGGACTGGTACGCCAACGCCACCGAATTACGGGAGATGTATCGAAGCGATCCGGTCGTGACCCAGGTGGTGGATGTGGCCCGTGGGCTCGAGAATCTGCGAAGACAAGACTCCATCCACGCCGCCGCCGTGGTCATCTCGCCGGAGCCATTGACCGAGTTGGTCCCGGTGCAGCGCAAGGGCGAGGAGGCCGAAGTCGTCACCCAGTACGAGATGAACGGCATCGCCGATCTCGGGCTTCTCAAGATGGACTTCCTCGGGCTCCGCAACCTGTCAATCATCGAGCGCGCGCTGGAGTTGATCCGCGAGGGTCAGGGCCTCGATGTCGATATCGACTCGGTCCCTCTCGACGACGCCGGCACCTTCGGGTTGCTGCGCCGGGGCGACACCGTCGGCGTCTTCCAGCTGGAGGGCTCGGGCTTGCGGGCGCTGGTGCGGTCGCTGCAGCCGGACCGGTTCGAAGACATCGTGGCCCTGGTGTCGCTGTATCGACCAGGCCCGCTCGGCCAGAACATGCACACCGCTTACGCCGATCGCAAGAACGGTCGCAAGCCCGTCGAGTATCCGCATGAAGCCACCGCCCGGTTCCTCTCCGACACCTACGGGGTGATCGTCTACCAGGAGCAGGTGATGCAGATCGCCCAGGAGATGGCCGGCTATTCGATGGCCGAGGCCGACGATCTGCGCAGCGCCATGGGCAAGAAGGTGAAGGCGGCGATGCAGGCCCAGCGTCAGAAGTTCATCGCCCGGTGCGTCGAGCAGGGTCATCCCGCCCAGGTGGGCGCCGACCTATTCGATGCGATCGAGCCCTTCGCCGGTTACGGGTTCAACAAGGCCCATGCCGCCTGTTACGGGTTGGTGGCCTATCAGACCGCATGGCTCAAAGCGCATTACCCCGCCGAGTATCTAGCGGCTCTTCTCACCGCGACCAAGAGAGACAAGGACCGTACCGCCATCTACCTGTCCGAGTGCCGCACGATGGGGATCGATGTGCTGGTGCCCGACGTCAACGAGTCGGAAATGGACTTTGCGGTCAGAGAGGGGAAGATCCGCTTCGGTCTCTCTGCGGTGAGGAATGTGGGGGAGGGGGTGGTGGAGAAGATCGTCTCCGCCCGTCGGGAAGGCGGCCACTTCGCCGATTTCTATGACTTCGTCGACCGGGTGGACCCGCTGGTCCTCAACAAGCGGACGGTGGAATCGCTCATCAAGGCGGGTGCGTTCGACGGCATGAGCCATTCCCGCAAGGCGCTCTTACTGCAGTACGAGGAGATCCTGGATGCGACCCTGGAACGGCGGCGCAACGAGGAAATGGGTCAATTCTCCCTGTTCGGTGGAGACGCCTCCGAGGTCGATCATGCCCGCCCGCCCATCGGGGGCGATGAGTGGTCCCAGAAGATCAAGCTCAGCTTCGAAAAGGAGATGCTGGGGTTGTACGTCTCGGACCATCCGCTGCTAGCCGCCGGTCCCACCCTCAAGGCGACGGTACAGCCGATTTCCGGTCTGCTCGATCACAGTGACAAGAGCCCGGTGAGCATCGGCGGGCTGGTGTCGTCGATCACCCGCCGGTTCACCAAAGCGGGCGATCTGATGCTCTTCTTCCAGTTGGAGGACCTGGAGGGCTCGGTCGAGGTTGTGGCCTTTCCCCGGGTGGTCAACGAGTACGGGCCGCTGGTGGTCGAAGATTCGGTGCTGGTGGTCAAGGGCCATCTCGATCACCGGGGCGACGACATCAAGGTGATCGCCAAAGAGCTCGCCGAACTGACCCTGCGCGCCCACACCGAGGTGCGTTTGGAGGTCCCGGCCCGCCGCCTCTCCTCGGAGTTGGTGGCGCGCCTCAAAGACGTCCTATCCCATCACCCCGGAACGGCCCCGGTTTTTCTGCACATGGTCTCGGAAGGCCGGCACAAGGTATTGCGTCTAGCCGACAGCCATCGGGTGGAGCCTCGATCTGCTCTCTATGCCGAGCTGAGAGAACTGCTCGGTCAAGGGGCTGTGATGTGAGATTCCCCCGACCCGGGGCCGGGTCGGGCAGAATCCTTCAGGGGCGGCGGGCCTTCTCCACGATCCGGCCGTGGCGGCGGCCGAGCAGATAAGCCCCGACCGCGATCGAGATTGCCCCCATCGAGCTAGCGCCCACAGCGATGGCCTGCTTGGTCTTGCGTGCGAATATCACTACCGGCCAGCCCCGGTCGTGGGCCACGTCCTCGAGCTGTCCATCCGGGTTCACCGCCACCGGGTGGCCAACCGCCTCGAGCATGGGAAGATCGGAGATCGAATCGCTGTAGGCGTAGGAGGAAGTCAAGTCATAGCCGCGCTCTGCGGCCAGCTTCGAGATGGCCTCGGCCTTCCCGGTGCCGTAGACCAGAGGACCTTCTAGTTCGTTGGTGTAGTGACCCTCGACCACCTTTCCCCGGGTGGCGATGGCCCCCTCCATGCCCAGGAAATCGGCCAGAGGTGCCACGATGCTGTAGGGGGAGGCCGAGACTATCCAGGTGGCGCGGCCGGCTTCATGGTGCATCTTGATGAGCTTGCGGGATTCGGGCCGGACCCGCGCCGTCAGGCTGGGAAGGACCCGGCGCGATACCTCCTCGAGTCGATCGACCGAAACCCCGGCCACCCGCCCGAGGATCTCGGACATCGTCTCCTCGGACTTGTCTCCCTTGTCCCCGAATACCAGGAAAGCCAGCGCGCCGACGGCGAATCGGCGGATTTCGGCGTTGGAAATCAAACCGAGCCGCCACGCCTCGACTCCGAACGGGAAGATCGAGGCACCGGCGATCAGGGTCCGATCGAGGTCGAAGAAGGCGGCCGCCATGATCCGAGGCTACCCGCCGGCCCTACCAGAGACCTCGCAGGGCAGCCGTGGTCTCGGCCATTGCGGCCAGCGAGTCCAGGTCGTTGGGCGCTTGGGGAAGCCAGGGCACCGTGATCAACGGCGCCCGGTAGCGGGCGGCGAACTCCCGGCGAGCATCGGCCTGGCGGGCGGATTCTGCCCCCCACCGGTGGAGGTTGTCGGCGAGGGTGACGTTGGTCCGGTCGGGGATGGACGCCGTCGGCCACTCTTCGGGAAGCGAACGGTTGAAGATCACCGCCACCGGGGGGGCGGCCACCGCCGGGAGATCGATGAAGAAGCGGACGGCTTCGGCCATCGGTGCCGGATCGGCGGTGGTGACCACGACGGTGGCCACCTGCCGGAAGTGGGCCTCGATTTCCCGGGACCGATGAGCCACCCCGTCGTAGGTGGTGCGCAGGTCCATCAGGAACTGCGCCACCCTTTCGAGCAGATCCGAGCCGAGCAGCTGGTCAGCCAGCCGCAACATGGGCCGGGCTCCCAGGTTGAAGAAGAATTTGCGGCCCGGGAGCCGGCCGCCGGTAAGGAGCCTGAGCAACCGGCCGCCGACCAGGTCCGCCATCTGGGCCGGGGCGGTGAAGAAGTCGATGCCCCCGGCGGCCGGGGGGGTGTCGATCACGACCAGGTCCCAGACCCGGGCGTCGAGGTAGTTGGCGGCCTCCTCGGCGGCGGCGTACGACTGGCTGGCCGGGAAGTGCACGGTGGCAGCCTGGAAGAACTCATTCTCGACCAGGCGGTCGGCCACGAGGGGATCGGCGTGGCGGTGAGCCAGGGTGTGCCAGGAGGCGGCAGCGTCGAGCATCGCTCCCCACAGGTTGGGTTGGTGCGGATGTTGGCGGGGCTCTCCCCCTAGTTCGAGGCCCAGAGCGCCGGCCAGGCGGCGGGCGGGGTCAACCGTCACGACCAGAGTTCGCCGGCCCTGGCCGGCCGCGCGGACCGC
>DATHSX010000018.1:0-3972 GCA_035463935.1 Acidimicrobiia bacterium
GACGCTTGATGCCATCAAAGACCTGGGGTTCCGATTCGCCACCCGGGCCGGTCTCACCATCGGGCTCGAGGACGTGAAGACCCCGGCCGACAAAGCCACCATCCTGGCGGCCTACGAGGACCGGGCCGACAAGGTCCAGTCGCTATACCAGAAGGGCGTCGTCACCGAGGAGGAGCGTCGCCAGGAGCTGATCGAGATCTGGACGGAAGCCACCGACCGGGTCAAGGATGCAATGGAGCTCAACCTCAAGAAGGAGAAGTTCAACCCCCTCGACATGATGGTGGGGTCGGGCGCCCGCGGGAACATGCTCCAGGTCCGGCAGATTGCCGGCATGCGGGGGCTGGTGGCCAACCCCAAGGGAGACATCATTCCCCGTCCGATCGTCTCCAACTTCCGGGAAGGGCTGTCGGTCCTCGAGTACTTCATCTCTACCCACGGGGTCCGCAAAGGTCTGGCCGATACCGCTCTCCGGACCGCCGACTCGGGTTACCTGACGCGGCGTCTGGTCGACGTCTCGCAAGAGGTCATCATCAAGCAGACCGACTGCGAAACCGACCGGGGCATTCGTATCACCGTCGTGGACGATCGGGGCCGGCGCATCCGCAACCTCCGCTCGCGGGTGTACGGGCGGGTTCTGGCCGATGACGTCAAGGTCGACAAGAAGCTGGTCGAGAGCGACGACATCAAGCTCAAGGCCGGCACGCTGATCGGTACGAGGGAGTTCCAGCTCATCGAGAACACTGCCGGGATCGAGGAGCTGCGGGTCCGTTCCCCGCTCACCTGCGACGCGCCCCTGGGGATCTGCCAGACCTGTTACGGGCTCTCCCTAGCCACCGGGAAGGTGGTCGAGGTGGGTGAGGCGGTGGGGATCATGGCGGCCCAATCCATCGGTGAGCCCGGTACCCAGCTGACCATGCGCACGTTCCACACCGGGGGCGTGGCGGGCGAGGACATCACGCACGGTCTTCCCCGAGTGGTCGAGCTCTTCGAGGCCCGCACTCCCAAGGGGAAAGCGGTTATGGCCGAGGTGGGCGGACCGGTTCGGATTGCCGATGACGAGGAGGGCCGCCGGGTGGTGGTCGATTCCAAGGAAGGGGAAGCCGAGTACCCCGTGTCCCGACGTGCCCGACTGCGGGTGGGCGAGGGCGATGTGGTCGAGCCGGGCGCCCAACTGACTGAAGGCCCCCTCGATCCGAAAGAAGTCCTCGAAATCCGTGGTGTTCGGGCGGCGCAGCAGTACCTGGTGGATCAGGTCCAGGAGGTCTACCGCTCCCAGGGTGTCGAGATCCACGACAAGCACATCGAACTGATCGTTCGCCAGATGCTGCGGAGGATCCGGGTCGTCACTCCCGGCGACTCGAACTTCATGCCGGCCGAACTGGTCGACGAGCGCGACTTCCGCGAAGCGAACCGGCGCCTTCTCGAGGACGGGAAACAGCCGGCCGAGGGCCGGACCGAGCTGATGGGCATCACCAAGGCCTCGCTGGCAACCGATTCGTGGCTGTCGGCGGCCTCGTTCCAGGAGACCACCAGGGTGCTGACCGATGCCGCCATCTTTGGCAAGTCGGACTACATGCGGGGACTCAAAGAGAACGTGATCATCGGCAAACTGATTCCGGCCGGAACCGGCGCCAGCGACTACCAGGTGTTGGAGCCTTCCCTGCCGGGCGCGACAACGGTCGCTTCGCTGGGCTGGGAGCTGCCCGCCCGAGAAGAGCTGTGGATGCCCGAGGATCCTGCCCAATGGCTGCGGTCGGTGGGTTCGACCCGTGCCCCGGAGGACGATCTCGAGTTCTCCGAGGAGATCGTGGTGGACACCGACGAGGTGGGCGCGGAAGAGGACTGAACCTTTCTAACCGCGATTCTGCTAAACGGGGCCCACGGGCCCCGTTCGCTGCTAGAACAGGGTATGGACATGGCCGAGCTGCTCGTTGCGACTGTGCGGGCCGGCGACGCCATCAGCCGTTTGGTGGTTCGTTTCGAATGAGCGTGGAGGTTTATCCGGTAACCGTCGACCGCTGGCCCGACCTGCTGGCGCTGTTCGGTCCCAACGGGGCTTACTCCAACTGCTGGTGCACATGGTGGATCCTTCCCGGCAAGCAGTTCGCTTCGGCCCTGCCCGGCGATCGACGGGCTCTTCTCGAGGATCTCGTTCGGGCCGATGAGACTCCCGGGTTGCTGGCCTACCGGGATGGAAAAGCAGTCGGTTGGTGTGCGGTCGGGCCCCGCCAGCGTTACAGCCGCATGATGTCGCCCCGGTCCCCGGTGTATCGGCCGATCGACGATCCGGCCGGCAATTGGGTCATCAATTGTTTCTTCGTGGCCCGGGCCGAACGCCGCCTGGGTGTCGCCCGGACCCTGCTCGCCGCGGCGATCGATTTCGGCTTCCGAAACGGGGCGACATCGATCGACGCCTATCCATTGCCGGACACCACTCATGGCGCCGCCTCGCTCTATGTGGGCACGGTGTCGATGTTCACCGACGCCGGCTTCCAAGAGGTGGCCCGCCTGCGGGGCCGGCCATTGATGCGCCGCCTACCCGGCCCCGATCTGTGAAGGATGCCGCACCATAACGGTGCGACTACCTGCACGGTCCCCATTCGATGAGAGTGACGTGAAGGTATTCGTACCCGGCGGAGGTCAAGCCGCCAAAAAGCGTCCGATGGCGTCCACCACCTCATCCGGATGGCGGGTGATCTGACGTCCCGAGAAGCGGCGAAGCTGCCATCGGACTTCAAAGAGGAGGTTCTGGCGGCGGAGGTCGGCTTCGAGGCGATGGGCGGCGGCGTGGGCGTCAAGCCCGTCGACCTCCACCCCCTTGAGACGTCCCGGCCAGGCGAAGTCGATGACGGCCACGGTGCCGTCCGGGAGAGGGACAACATGCTGACAAACTGGCTCCTCGATCCCGGCAAGGCGCATGCGTCGCAACAGGATTGTTTCGGCCGGACTTCCCGTGGGATGGCTGGTCTTGCGGGCGTCAAGGATTCGCAGCACCTTGCCGGTGCCGCGGACTCCCCATCCGCCCTGCAAGGCGACTAGGTCGGCGATCAGGCTCGGCGTGGTCAGGCCCAATCGGATTGAGCTCTCATAGACGAGTTCGACGATCGATGACGGATGCGACCAGGCGATGTCGAGGGTCGTGCGCTCGGGGCCGGTCACCGGTATGGCATGGACGATCATTGGTTCGATGGGCCGGCGTGTGCGATGAACGATCACGCCTCGTGGCTCGGGCCGCTTTCCGTACGGCACGGTGATTTCGATGGGAGCTCTCTGGATTCCGTCGAGACCGTGCAGCACCACTGCGGCCCGGTGTGATGCCACCGCCTGGGGCCCAGCGGCGAGGGTTGCCGCTCGCAGGAGGCCCCGCCAATCGAGTGGAACAGGACTGACTCGATAAACCCCGGAATGCTCCTCGTACCAACGGTGGGTATCGATCCGGCGGGCGATCACCCGATCGGAGCCACCCGCCGCCAACACCTCCGCACGGGTGATGAGGCTGTAGTTGGCCGCGGCGAACGAGGCCAACTCCTCGTCGATGTTCTTCATGGCAGGAAGATGTCAGCGACGGAGCCCGATTGCTAGAGGGTCAGAAAACCGTCACGAGCCGATTGCGACCAGCCGTCTGTGCCGGTTTTCGCACCACAACGGTGCGAGAACCTTCACGGGCTAGGAAGAGACGTCGACCGGCGGCAGCGGCCTGGTGGTGGGGCCGTTGATGACCCCGCCCTTGAAGTCGTAACGGGAGCCATGACAGGGACAGTCCCAAGTCCGGGCCCGGCCGTTCCAGCCGACGGTGCACCCGAGGTGCTGGCACCGAGCCGAGACGGTGTACCTGGTCCCGTCATCGTCGACGAATGCCGCCACCTTCTCGCCGTCGACGTCGACCACGCCACCCTCACCCGGCTTGAGGTCGAAGAGCGAGCGGCCGACGGTCTTGGCGATCAAAACGTCGACCGGGGCCTCGTGGGCTAC
>DATHSX010000019.1:0-5929 GCA_035463935.1 Acidimicrobiia bacterium
GGAATCGGGTTCAACGGGGATCGCGTTCGCAGTGGCCGGACAGGGTTTTGTCCCAGGCGATCGCGTGCGGGTCTTTTGGGATGGCACCAATCTCGGGGGCAACACCCAGATCGAAGGCGACGGCAGCTTCAGCTATGAGGCAAGGGTTCCAGTGGGAGCGGCGCCAGGAGTCCACACGGTTGAAGTCAGGAGCCGCCAGGGTGGCAGTGCCTTTGCCAATTTCGAGGTCGTGGAGCCGGCGACGACCACTTCCCCGCCGCCCACTCCAAGCACGTCCACATTCCCGACGCTGCCTCCAACCACCACCCTGGCAGCCCCGGCTCGCAGCCCTGGAACCGATCCGGCGATGAGTGTCACTTCTGGCGCTACCGCGCCCACCGAGACGACTGAGAACGTCGCCGAGACCACGGCAGCACCTGCTGCAATCGAGGTGACGACGTCGACCGGGGGCATCGCTGCCGAGAGCGGCTCCAATGCCGTTGGTGGGATCACCGCCGCCTTGGCCGCAGCCACCCTGGCTGGTGGATTACTGAAGCTGTTGAGTAGGACTAAGGGACGGTTGGCGACGTCTGAACCAGCCGTTCCCGGGACCGCTGCGGTGCGCGAGGCCGGCACGGTCCCTATACCGCCGCCGGCGGTGACCACGCGGGTTCCTGGGTGGGAGCGGGATGCGCTCGATCTCCCCGGTGCCGGCAGGCTCGAGCGCCTGGTGGACCGGGACGGCGAGTTCCTCGCTGTCGGGCAAGCCACTCGTCCCGGCCCGGGCACCGCGGCAGTATGGGCCAGCGGCGATGGTAGATCTTGGCAACTCCTCAAGGAGCTGGGTACTGGCAATGCCACGTGTGGATTGCTGTGGCGCGACGGGATCCTGGTACTGGGTCTGACCGAAGAACCCACTGGGGCCGTGGGCTGGGTCTGGCGCCTCAACCAGGAAGGATGGCGGCGGCTGTCTGACCCCGGTGACCAGATCCTGGCCGGGCTGTTATTCGATGGGGCGGCTGCCCTTGATGCGGCCGTTGTTGCCTATGGCCGGGGCCCGAACCAGTCCGGAGCCTGGGCAACGGAGGACGGGGGGCGCTGGGAGCAGGCCCGGCTACGCGGATCGGTTGATCTGGTTGCAGCCGTGAACGGAACGTTCGTGGCCTTTGGCCGCGACCCGATCGAACGGCGGGCCACGGTTGCCCGGTCGACGGACGGGTTCGCCTGGTCGGAGCTCAACCAGGACGCGAGCTTCGTATTCGAAGGGGCAGCAATTGCCGCAGCCACTGCCTTCGAGGGCGGGATCGTGGCAGCGGGCGTCGACAAGATGCGTGGATCGGCCGCTGTCTGGGTTTCCGATGAGGGCAGGCGCTGGCTGCGGACTCCCTTCCGAGAGGAGGTGGGGACCTCCATTCAGTACCTGGCTCCGGTCGGGGACCGCCTGTTGGCCGTCGGTGTGGATCTCGGGCCCAAGCGGACAGGTCGGGTAGCGGCGACCGTGGTATGGGATTCCACAGACGGTGTGTCGTGGCAGCGGCTGAACGCGTCTGACCTTTTCGCCCACGCCGTGGTGACTTCGGTGAACCGCGGCGGGCAAGCTCTGATCATGGCGGGAAAATTACTGGCAGGTCCCGCCAGCCCCTGGACCCAGACCATGCCCGCCATCTGGATCCACGACCCTTTGGCTGAGCTCGAGCGGTCGTCCGGACCGCTCGATGCTGTTCTCGCCAGGTAGCGATGTTCTTTCTCCGGAAGGGATGGTTGAGACTTCGGCGGGCCGCCAGAACGACGAATCAACGCGGGCAATTGCGAGCCGCGGCCTTTTAGCTGGGGGCGCCGGTTGCGGGCCGGTCGCTCCGGGTCGTTTGGTGGGTTCTCCGCCAAACCTGGCTAGGCCCGGATGCGCAAGGTGGACCCGGCGCGGGTTCTCCATATACGCAGCCGGACTCCGGCTGAGCTCAACTGGATTAGGGTCGGCGTGGAGCGCACAATGCCCTCCTGTTGTCACGGCGACGAGTACCACTCGATATTCACCCGAAAAGAGGCAAGCCGTACGGCGTCGCGGTTCCGGCGGCGGGGGTTGCGGGGCTCCGCCTCCGATTTGGCCACGTTGGTACGGGGGGTGGCATTGCCGGGTGGGACCTTGCTAGAGGTGGGCGGTGGCATCGGTGAGATCCAGGTGGCGCTGCTCGAGACGGGCGCGGTGTCACGGGCGGTCAACGTCGACCTCTCGGGGAATTGGGAAGAAGCGGCCGGGGCTCTGATCGCCGAGCGCGGTCTGAACGGCCGAATCGAACGACTGGTAGCTGACTTCGTCGATGAGGCCGACAGCCTGCCTCAGGCCGGGATCGTGGTGCTGCACCGGGTGGTCTGCTGTTACCGGGATTGGCGGGCGATGGTCGATGCTACGTTGAGCCGGGCGAGCGATTTCATAGCCATGACGTTCCCCGTCGATCGCTGGTATACGCGGGCGGTGGTCGGGCTCGGCAACATCGCCTTCCGCCTGAGGCACCTGGCCTTCCGGGCTTATGTGCACTCTCCGGAGGCGATCATCGGGCGGCTCCGGGCAGGTGGGTTCGTGCTGGTGAGAGAGCGGACCCGGTTGCCATGGCAGACCGTGGTCCTCGAGCGGTCGAAGGACTGACCTCACCCCTCGCCATGCTTGCGGGTCGATACGGGGAGGGTCACTTGGAAGGCATGAAACCCGTGAACAGCACCCGGGGACTTCCCCTCGTTCCGCAAGAAGCCCCCGGGTGCGTGTCCTACATGTAAGCCAGCTCCGTTCCGGCCTTGCTCCAGGTGGTGAACAGCTCCGTGACGGCATCGCCGAAAGCGAACATCTCATAGCCGATGTCCGGCGTCGTGAAGCTCGTCTTGAGGAACAGCCACGTGAAGTCCTCACCGCGCAGTATCTCGTTGAGCTTGTCCCTGTCCCCCGGGACCACGAACATGCCTTTGCCCGACGGGCCCGAGAAGATCATCGGCTCCCCGCACTGGCCGTCGGAGGCCAGCTTTCCGAAGAAGGAAAGGGCCTCCATGAAAGAAGAAAGCGCCTTTGCCTCGCGTCCGGGCACCGGCCGGGTGTAGGTGAAGACCAGGGCAGCGTCCATCATCAGTCACCTCCCTCCGGGTCCCCAGATTTTGGCTCCATAGGGCACGCCAAAAAACCCACCTGACCCCTAGTCGCACGGGAGCGCCTTGAATAGGGGCTTTGGTCCCGCACTTCTCTCGCTCCCGGGGTGCCAATTCCCAGGATACGTGTGACAGCTGTCCGGCACCGATACCCTCCGACCGGCCGGAAGGAGGATGAGTGCCCGAAGCGGTGGTCAACGGGAACCGGGTCTATTACGACATCATCGGCGGTGGTGATCCGGTGATGCTCATCGCCGGTCTGTCGGGGGTGGGGCGGGGGTGGGGTGAACATGTGGGCCGTTTTGGGTCGGGGTTCACGACCATCGTGCCCGACCACCCGGGGACGGGGCAGTCGAGTCCCCCGATCGATGGTTTCTCGATCGAGGGCCACGCCCGTGACCTGGCCGAACTGATCCGATCCCTGGAGTGCGGACCGACGCATGTCGTCGGATCCTCCACGGGCGGCGCCGTCGCCATGGTGATGGCGCTCGACCACCCGGATGTGGTCCGCTCGATCTGTGTGGTTTCCTCATGGGCCCGGGCCGACGATTTCTTCCGCCATCAGTTCGCGGTGCGACGAGACGTGCTCGTCCGCAATGGATCGGAGGCTTACGCCCGGGTCTCGGCCCTGTTTCTCTTCTCGCCGGACTACTTCCGGTTCCATTACGACGAGGTGGAAGCCTGGTGTCAACGCGCGTCGTCCTCGGTTGATCCCGACGTGATGACGCAACGGATCGACATGATCCTCGCCCACGACCAGCTCGATCGGGTGGGAGGGATCGAAGTGCCCGCACTCGTCCTGGTAGGCCGCGAGGACGGATGTACCCCTCTCCAATTCTCCGAGGAACTGGCCGAGGCGATCCCTCGCTCCGAACTGGCTGTCCTCCCCGGCGGGCATTTGATCTACAAAGAGAACCCAGGCGACTTCTACCGATCCGTGCGCAGGTTCCTCGTCGCGCAATAACGACGACTGACTCCGCCGCTAGCGGCGAGTCTCTGGCACGAATAGCCAAACCCCAAGAGTCACGGCCGCGGAAAGAGCCAGAAGCGGGAGCGTGGCGACGACCCGGCCCTGCGACTGGTACAGCCAGCCGGACAGCAACGGGGCGATTACAAACGCCGAGTCGCCGGTGAACCGGAAAGCGGCCAGGCGGTTTCCGAGGGCGGAGCCCTCACTGAGGTCGGCCAGGACCGTCACCCCGACGTTGACCCCGGCCGAACCGAGCGTTACCAGCACGATCGAGATGAGCCAGGTCGCCGGGGTCGACCACAGCATGAACACGGCGATCCCGATGGTCTGGAGCACCTGGCCGGGTATCAGCGCCCACTTTCGTGAAACCCGGTCGGTGACCTGGCCCGCCACCATTGCCGCCACGAACCGACTCACGCCGCCGAGCCCGAGAGCGGCCCCGACGGCTCCCGGACCGATCCCCATCTCGGCGTCAGCCACTATCGGCACCAGGGTCTGCAGGAGAGCTCCCCCCAGGGCGAACTGCACGGCAGGAAGCAGGTAGATCAGGGCGAACACGAAACGGGGGACCGCTGGAAGACTGTCCTTGGCGGTGGCCGGCTCAGGTCGGGGTGCGTCCCGGATGGGGGCGCGGACGAAGAGGAATGCGATGGCCACGGCGACGGCGATCGCCGCGGCCACCGCCACAGCGGCCCGCCAGCCCAGGGCATCCCCCAACGACCCGCCGACGGCCGGCCCAAACGACTGGCCCGCCAGGAGCCAGGCGGCGAAGGCCGACAGGGCCACCCCCCGACGCAACCGGGGGGCACGGGCGTAGTGCGCCATCGCGGTGGTGAGGGTGAAGGTCGATCCGACCCCCATGACGAACATGGCGCCGTGAGCCACCGGGGGATTGGGGGCGATTGCCAGCACGATGCTCCCCACGGCGACGATTGTCGCCGAGAGCGACATCATCGAGCCCGGCCGCACCCGGTCCGACATCCTTCCGGCCGGAAAGTCGGCGGCCAGGCGGCCCACCGCGAAGACCGAGCCGAGCAAACCGAGGCCGATGGCAGTCATCCCCAGTTCCCGGCCGATGGCAGGCAGCAGGGGCGGCCGGAAGAATGCCGACATCGTCAGCAGGAAGAGCCCGGCCCCGATGACAGCGCTGAGGGTTCGCAGCCCCGAGACACGACCCCGCATCGTCGCTACCCGGCTTCAGGCCCGCGGCGGCGCGGTGGATGACCTCACCGAGAGTGTCGGCTCGAGGGCGATCACGGCCGGGTCGCGCCTTTCTCCGGCAAACCACCGGAGCAACTCCGCGGCGGCCTCCATCCCCATCTGCCTATATGGGATGCGAACGGACGTCATGGCGGGTTGGGTGAATTCCATCAAGGGCACGTCGTTGTAGCCAGTGACCGATATGCCCGAACCCACCTCGTGACCAGCCTCCCGGATCGCCTGGTAGGCACCCAGCCCCAGCAGGTCGTTGGCGCAAAGAAGGGCGGTTAGGTCCGGCCGCTTCTCCAGCAGCCGGCGGGCCGCCCTATACCCGGGTTCGATACGGAACCACTCGGCTTCCTCGACCGGTGGGTTCTCGATCCCAAGACTCCTGGTCCAATCCATAAACGCCAACCGGCGCCCCCAACCCGTCGAAAGGCTCATGGGTCCCGACACATGGCCGACTTTCCGGTGTCCGAGGTCGGTGAGATGGCGCATGGCGAGGCCGACGCCAAGGTGGTCGTTGCCGACGACGGCAGGTATCGCCGCGCCCTCAGCGGCGCGGTTCACCAGCACCACGGGGGTGCCGCGATCTACCAGATGGCGAACGTCGGCATCGTCGCGGAAGGCGGTGGCCAGGATGATCCC
>DATHSX010000020.1:0-1743 GCA_035463935.1 Acidimicrobiia bacterium
AGATCGGATCTGACTCTTCTCACTGGCATCAAGGGAAGTGTCGGCCAGCGGGGTGTCCAGAGCTTCGAAGGCGGCACTTCCCTTCACTCGGGAGAGGTAGTGCGCGGCCAAAGCGTCTTCGGCGCGCCGCCAGGTATCAAAGGTCCCGAGCGCCTCCGTTCGGGATATTCTGAAACCGCTGTGAACTTCCAGTTTGCCGTCGGCTAATTGCGCCTGGGTATCTGGGCCGGAGAAGGTCGTCACACTTGCTCGGTCTGGAAATCGGCGGTCCTTTCAGCGTCGATCGGAGATAGCCACTAGAACAACGGAATAACAACCAGATCACTCTTTGGGGGGTGGTGTAACCGGTAGCACAACGGGTTTTGGTCCCGTTAGAGCGGGTTCGAGTCCTGCCCCCCCAGCGACCAGCTTCGCCCCACCGCGCCATCCAAGCGGTTGAGGAACCCATCCAGGGGAGTCACCATTCCCGGGATCGAGCCGAGCCGAGCTCGTTCCCCAGCTCAGCCCTCGATTTGACGCCAAGCTTCTCATATATGTGTTGGAGGTGGTTGTCGACGGTGCGCACCGAAACAAAAAGCCGCTCCGCGATCTCCTTGTTGCCGATGCCGGTTATCGCGAGCAATGCCACCTCCCTCTCCCGATCCGTCAGCGGGACGAGGGTGTTGAGGCCCAGCAGGGCAGGCGAGCTAGCACCCTGGCAGCGGTCGAGGAGCTGGCGAGATCGTTGGTACATCCGGGTTGCCCGCCTGGGATCACCGGCCCGGGCCCAGGCGCGGCCCGAATCGACGGCAGCCTCGGCGCCTATCAAGTCGGCGCCGATTGCTTCGAACAGCAGCGCGGCCTCCTCGAGGCTGGCGGCGTCGCGTTGGGCCAGTCCGGCCACGTGGGCTCGTCTGGCCCGCGGGAACTCACCATCGACATCGTCGCCGATACGCTTGAGGATGGCACTGGCACTGCCAGGATCTCCGAATCGGGCGAGGTCGTGCAACAGAGGAATGGTCATCCCCCACTCCTCCGAAACCATGGTTTGCTTGATCCCTTCGCGCAGAACTCGCCTCGCCTCTTCGGGCCGGCCCGCGACGATCAACGACCAAGCGCGGGCTTCGTCGAGCAGAGCGTCGTAGGGTCGGGGCCCCGACGATGCCGCCTGGTCGATCACTTCGATCCAGGCAGCCGAGCCATCTGCATTGCCCAGCAGAGCTTCCGAGATCGCCATCAGCGCGGCCACGTGACGATCGGGCCGGCCGCCGCCCGCGAAAGGCCCGAGGATCCTTGCCATGTCAAGCGGCCTGCCTCTGATCAGCGCAGCCCGCGCTTCGACAAGAGCCTCCCAGCGCGCAGCCGAACGGCGGCCCGGGGTCAGAAGCGCCTCGGACTGCTCGGCGAGAAGCTCCCTGGATGTCGCTACCCGTCCTGCAGCCATGTCCGCCGCCTGGATGTAGTTCTCCAACAATTCGGGAGGGATATGGATGAGGCCCTCCTGCCAGAGGACCCGGTGCTCCGGCAGCATCGAAGTTGCCAGCGCGATGGCTCGGTCGTAAACCCCCCGGTTCACCAGTGCGATTACCACCGCATAGACGGCCAGCACCCGGACCACGGGGGAGGCATCCGCGAGAAGGGGTTCGGCAGCCGCCAAGACCTCACCGGTGGGCAACCTGGCTCTCGCCAACAACACCGCCCGCTGCGCTTGCAGCAGAGCAAGGGAGCGGGCGTCGGCCGTGCCGGCGATGGCGTTGTCGACCA
>DATHSX010000021.1:0-2894 GCA_035463935.1 Acidimicrobiia bacterium
TTAGGGCGAGCGACTCCGGTATGAACCTCAATCTGTTCGCGTGTGCGCCGATAACCCGATTGACAACCTAAGCCCGGAACCGTTCGAGACTCTCTCCCTCCTTCCAGAGAGACCTCTTCCCCAGAAATCCTCCATCGGGCGGTTACCAGGGAAGGGAAAGCGGCCCGCAAGGGCCGCTTTCCGCGTGAGGGGCCCCAACTACTGGCCCGGCTAGCTCTGGTCGCGTCCAAGATCGGCAAAACGGGTGAAGTCGGGGAGGAAGGTCATCTCGACGGTGCCGGTGGCGCCAGCCCGGTGCTTGGCCACGATCACCTCGGCCATTCCCTTCTTCTCAACATCGTCCGGGTGGTAGTACTCATGGCGGTAGATGAACATGACGACGTCCGAATCCTGCTCCAGGGCGCCCGACTCTCTGAGGTCCGACAGCCGCGGTCGCCGGTCCTCGCGCTGCTCGACCGACCGGTTGAGCTGGGAGACGGCGATGATGGGCACCCTCAGCTCGCTGGCCAGATTCTTGAGGCCACGGCTGATCTCCGCGATCTCCTGCTGGCGGTTTTCCTTGGTTGATCCCTGCATCAACTGCAGGTAGTCGACCACTACCAGATCGAGACCGCGGGCGCGCTGTAGCCGGCGGCACTTGGCCCGGATGTCGGTCACCGTCACGACCGACGAATCGTCGATATAGATCGGAGCCTTGTACATCTTCCCGGCCGCGGCCACCACCCGGTCCCAGTTCTGCGCCCCGAGCTGGCCCGAGCGGAGCTTGGCCGAGTCGACGCGGCCCACCGAGCACAGGATCCGTTGCACCACCTCCTCTTTGGCCATCTCGAGGCTGAACAGGGCCACGACCTTGCCGAGCGAGGCCGCGTTGGTGGCGATGTTGAGAGTAAGGGCCGACTTGCCCATCGACGGCCTGGCCGCGATCACCACCAGGTTCGCCGGCTGCAAGCCGGCGAGCTTCTTATCCAGATCGCGGAACCCGGTGGCCAGACCCGTCACCTCGGTGCCGTTGGCCTCCAACGCCTCGATGTGTTCGATGACGTCCTGGAAGAGGGGTCCGACCTCGAGCATCCCCTGGCTGCTTCGCTTCTCAGCCACGCCGAGAACCTGCTGTTCGGCTCGATCGATCACGATGGCGATCTCGTCGTCGGTGCGGAAGGCCAAATCGGTCACGCTGGCGCCGGCTTTGATCAGCGACCGGCGCAGCCCGTGCTCCTCGACGATGGTGGCGTAGTACTCGATGTTGGAAGCGGCGGGTACCACTTCCACCAGCCGGGTCAAATAGCCGATCCCACCGACCCTTTCCAGCGCCCCCCGCCGGCGCAGTTCCTCACTCACCGTCACGGCGTCGAGGGGCTGGTTGGTGTTGTACAGAGCGAGGATGGCCCCGAAGATGGCCTGGTGGGCCGGGACGTAGAAGTCTTCGGGGACGAGCTTGTCCATGACCTCGTTGGCCGCCGTATCCGAGAGGAGGACCGATCCCAGCACCGACTCCTCAGCCTCGCGGGAGTGGGGAGGAACCCGAGCGCCGGATCGTTCGGCCGGGCGATCGAGGATGGAGGTCATCGACGTTCACTCTGCGGTGGGGGTGTGACACATTTCCCCGCAGGGCGGCATGGCCTTCGAAGCGTCGAACGAAACGCCGCCGCAGCGGCGGGAGCGGGCCGGAATCCGGGCGGGTCCGCTGGATCATCGCACCCCAACATCGACTGTCTCACTCCGCCTCTCTTCCTCGGCTCGGTCTGCGGTCGCATCCGCCTCTTGGCACCACGCCCTTCCCGGGGCGCGCGTCTTCCTCCAAACCGGCAGACGGGGAAGTGATCACGAACATAGAGGACGGAACCAGGAACGGGAAAACCCACCAGCCGGTGGGTTTTCGCGATTAAGACGATCCTCCCGCTCACGCCAGCCGGGTGGGCCGTTAGGCGGGGATGACGTCGATGATTACCGGGAACTCAATATCCGGATGGAGCTTGACCTGGACCTCGTGCAGTCCGATCGCCTTGATCGGTTCGGCAAGTTCGATGTGCTTGCGGTCGACTTCGATCCCGGTGAACTTTCGGATCCCCTCCACGATGTCGTGCACGGAGACTGACCCGTAGAGCCGTCCCTCGTCGCCGGCCTGGGCGGCCAGCACGACCCGGGTTCCGGCGAGCCCGGAAGCTAGTTTCTCGGCTTCGTCCCGGGCCTTGCGCTCGGCGCCGACGCGAGCCGCCACGGCCTTTTCCGCCGCCTCGACGGTCCCGGGGGTCGCTTTGGCCGCCAGCTTGCGGGGTAGGAGATAGTTGCGGGCATAACCATCGGATACATCGACGATGGACCCCTTGGGCCCCAGGTCGGCGATGTCAGAGGTGAGGACGACCTTCATGAACGGCCCATGTAGCCGAGGAGAGCCATCTCCCGGGCATTCTTGATCGCGACTGCGACCTCTCGCTGGTGGCGGGGGCAGTTACCCGAAACCCGCCGCGAACGGATCTTGGCCCGGTCAGACATGTACTTGCGGAGCAGGGCAATGTCCTTCCAGTCGACGTACTCCACCTTCTCCTGGCAGAAGTAGCAGACCTTCTTCTTCATCCGCCGGAACTGCGATTCCGGACGGCGCTTTTTTTGCTTGCGGTCGAGATTGGTGGCGCGAGCCATGTTTCATCTATCTCCTGGTTGGTGATGGGTCACGTTGTCAGAAAGGGGCCTCGTCGGGGCCGTAGTCGTCGCGGGCGACCGGTCCCGGCGGCACCGCACTGGGGGCGAAGTCGCCACCCCCGGCTCGGGCAGTGCGGTTCACGTTGGCAGTGGCCCACCGCAGGCTCGGACCGATCTCATCGATCGAGACTTCGATCGTCGACCTCTTCTCACCTTCCTGGGTTTCCCAGCTGCGTTGCTCGAGGCGCCCCACC
>DATHSX010000022.1:0-3269 GCA_035463935.1 Acidimicrobiia bacterium
AGATCGCCATGTCGTCTCTGGTCGACTCCGGGATGAGTTGGGCCCGACCGCGGTGGCCGTCGACCTCGAGATCCACCACCAGGGCCTTCCCGGCGACGCCGGTCCCGTCCAGCACTTCGAGACGGCCGCTCCAGGCGCCCAGTTCGGGGTCGTCGACGATCTCAGCGGTGCCAACGGTGAGGAGGAACCCGTTGGTATCGAGGATGCGGACCGGCCCCGAGTACGTCATAGCGGGCGACATGCTACGGCGGGCCGGACACGATCCGTGCCGAGGTGATAGCTTCCCAGTACCGTGACGCTCGCCGGGCTGGAAGCGCTCGCCAACACACCGAACTTCGCCGGGTGTCCCCCCCCGCTCCTCGAGGGGGCATTGAGCGACGCCAACCTTGTTCTGCTCGAAGCCGGTCAGTTGCTTGTATCCGAAGGGGAGGCGCCGGACCGTGCCTTCGTGCTCGTCACCGGGGAGTTGTCCGTGACCCGGACGATTCGGGGTCAGGAAGTCGCCATTGCCTCGATCAGCGAACCGGGCACGGTCATAGGCGAAGTGGCGATTCTGGCCGGGGGCAAGCGCAACGCGACGGTTCGGGCCACCTCCCAGTCGGTCCTGGCGGAGCTAACCAGGACGGGGTTCGAGCAGATGCTGACCGCGTCGCCCGCTCTTTCGGCCCGGCTGGCCCGGGAGGCTCTCGGCCGGATCGAGCGTACCGAGTTCCAGACGTTTCTAATCCGGGCCTTCGGCACCGACGACGCCGAACTCCTCGACGACCTCGCCGATATGGCCGAATGGATGCGAGTGCCGGGTGGAACGGTGGTCTTCTCCGAGGGGGACAAGGCTGATGCTGCCTATGTGGTCGTCAGCGGCCGGCTGGGAGTAACCAAGCAAGACCAGTCACCGGGAACCAGACCGATCGAGCTCTCCCGGGGTGAGGTGTTCGGGGAGTTGGGCCTGCTCGAGGGCGGCATTCGGTCGGCCACCGTCACGGCGCTCCGGGATAGCGTCCTCGTCAAGTTCCCGGAAAAGGCGTTCAACGATCTCATCGAACGCCGACCCCGCCAAATGGTCGATCTGGCCCGGTCGATGGTCCGCCGGGTCCTTTACCCTCCCCGGCGGAGACGGGGAGCGATGGTGGTGGCGATGGCTGTCACCGCCGACACCGATCGCCCTGGTCTCTTCGACCGGCTGGCGGGCCAGTTCGGGCGTCTCGGGCTGACGGAGCATCTCTCCCCGGCCAGGTGCGATTCGCTGCTGGGCCGGGAGGGGGCTTCGGGGGCGGGCAGCGGTGATCCCGCCGCCGTCACTCTGGTCCGCTTGCTGCAGGAGCTCGAACTGGCCTGTTCCTACCTAATTCTCGAAGCGGACGGCGTTTCGGCATGGCGGGAGCGGACCTTTCGGCATTCCGACCGGGTGGTGATCGTGTGTTCGCAGAATCCCGCCCCGGAGGAACGGGATCGCATCCGCCAGATGTTCGCCCTGGCCAACCCCACCGCCCAGAAGATCCTGGTCGCCCTGCATCACGACTCCGCGGTAGCCGGGGGCAGCGCCGCCCTGCTCGCCGAGACCGGGGCCGATCAACTGGTGCACATCCTCCAGGACGACGAACTCGACTACGGGCGGCTGGCGCGCATCATCGCCGGTCGGACGTTCGGGTTGGTCCTCAGCGGTGGGGGGGCGAGAGGGTTCGGGCACATCGGCGTCTACAAGGCGATGACGGAACTCGGCATACCCATCGACTGGGTCGGCGGCTCCTCCATCGGGGCGGTCTTTGCGGCTGCGATCGCCCGCCGGCTCTCCCCCGAGGAACTCGAGGCCGAAACCCCACGCCTGTTCCATGGTGTGCTCGACTACACGGTTCCCATCGTCTCCCTCGTCAAGGGGGCGCAGATCACGAAGAACCTCGAAGAGGTGTTCGGTGACATGGAGATCGAGGACCTCTGGAAGGGCTTTTTCTGCGTCTCGACCAACCTCACCCACTCCGGTGCGCAGGTTCACACCAGGGGTGCCCTGGCCAGAGCCGTGCGGGCCAGCCTGGCCATCCCGGGTGTGATCCCCCCGGTGCCGTGGGGGGAGGACCTGCTGGTCGATGGAGGGGTGATCGACAACCTGCCGGTGGGGGTAATGCGCCAACTGCATCCGGAGTGCACTCTCATTGGAGTCGACCTCGCGCCCTCGCTCGGGCCCAGGGCCCAGGCAGACTTCGGGTTGTCGGTATCGGGGTGGAAGGCGCTGGCGGCTCGTGCCGGCCTGAGCAAGAGTGATGGCTTCCCCCGGATGGCCGCCATCCTGATGCGGTCGATGATCACCGCCTCGGAGGCGCAACGATTCGACAAGGTGGCGGCCTGCGACCTTTACCTCGACCTCGAGCTACGAGGAGTGGGCGTGCTCGACTTCGACGTGGTGGCGCCGGTGGTGGCCAAGGGTTACGAGGCGGCTCGGCCTCAGCTGGCCGAGTGGTGGACCGCACAGGGGCTGGCCCCGGGCTGAACCAGTCGCCAAATCGAGACGGCGGGCGACCCGGCGTCATGCACGCCTCGTATAGGCTCTCGGAGGTGGCGAGCGCCCCGATCCAGCAGTACGTGCCGCGACTGGTCCGCGAGTGGGACGACCAGGCTCCCGGAGCGCTGCATCGCTGCATCGAAGGGTCGATGGTCTTCGTCGACGTGTCCGGCTTCACCAAGATGTCAGAGCGACTGGCCCGTCACGGCAAAGTCGGGGCGGAGGAGGTCACCGAGGTCATCGGAGCCACCTTCGAGCGACTCCTGGCCGAGGCCTACTCCTATGGCGCCAGCCTGCTCAAGTTCGGCGGTGACGCCCTCCTGCTCTTCTTCCCGGGCGAGGGTCATCCGCTGCGAGCATGCGCCGCGGCCACCGAGATGCGCCAGGCACTCCGGGAGATCGGAAGGTTCCAAACCACCGCGGGCAAGGTCCTTCTGCGCATGTCGGTCGGGGTTCACTCTGGAGCGTTCGATTTCTTTCTGGTGGGCGGCTCCCATCGTGAGTTGATCGTGGCCGGGCCGGCGGCCACCGAAACCACCAACATGGAGTCGGCGGCGAGCGCAGGCCAGGTTCTGGTCAGCCGTGCCACGGCCGGGGTCTTGCCCAGGGAAAACGTCGGCCGGGAACTTGGTCCCGGATTCCTCTTGGCGGGCCACATCCACCACGCTCCCCGGTCTGACTTCGAACCGGCTCAAACGAGAGAAGACCTGGACCAGTTCATTCCCCGCGGTCTGCGCGACTCGCTCTCGACTGGCGAGGTTGAGGCCGAGCACCG
>DATHSX010000023.1:0-11659 GCA_035463935.1 Acidimicrobiia bacterium
TGCATCATGCGGTGGCTGACGGGCTGGCCGCCGTGGCGATCATGGGATCACTGTTCGATTTCGAGCCTGACGCGCCGGACCCGGCCCCGGTCCCGTGGACGCCCGAGTCAATCCCAGGCGGGTGGTCCCTGCTCTCTGACAACCTCTCCACCAAGATCCGGAGAGCGCAGCGCAGGGTGGCAATGTTGGCCCATCCCCTGCAGGTCCTGAGAAAGGCGCGCTTCATCGTTCAGGTCGCGCGAAAGACCCTTGGGGTGAAGGGCGCACCCCCCACCTCGCTCAATCGGCGTGTGGGGGCCGGGCGCGCCGTACGGTTCCTCCGGCTCGATCTTTCGTTGATGAAGGACTCGGCTCACGCTCATGACGGCAAGGTCAACGACGTGGTGCTCTCACTATGGGCGGGCGGGCTCCGTGACCTGGTCGTATCACGCGGCGAGCCCGTGGCGGGAGTGGAGCTGATCACGGGTCTCCCGGTTTCTACTCGTTCCGCCACCGATGCAGCCATCGGCAACCAGGTGGGAACCGTCGTGGTGCCGCTACCGGTCTGGGAGGCCGATGTTCACCGCCGACTCGACCGGATCATCCAGACGACCCGCAGGGTCAAATCCCGAGAGCGATCGGCGGCGATCATGAGTGCCTTGGTCGGCTTCACGGCAACACCGCTGGGGCGATACCTCATGCTCCGCCAACGCGCCATCAATGTGCTGGCCACCAACGTGGTCGGTCCGCCGGTGCCGGTGTATGTGTTGGGGGCTCGAATCCTCGACATCCTGCCCATCATCGACCTCGAGGGAAATATCGGGGTGAGTCTTTGTGCCTTCTCGTACGCCGGCCAGGTTTTCCTGGTCGTGACGGCTGACGCCGGCGGATTCCCCGATCTCGAAGTGCTGATGGCAGGCATGGCGCGGGATTGGCATGCGCTGACGAGCAGTCACATCACCGAACCGGTGCGCGCCTGAGGTCGGTGCCGTTACGGCCCGCGGCTCGGACCGCCTGATTCGGCGGGCTTCGAGGTGCGATACATTCGGCTCATCTGATCCAGCTTGATGAGCTCCGGGGTCTGGCTCGCCGGTTCGGGCATGAGGTGTCCGTGGCCAAGTCGGCGGCTCTGGCGCGGATCGTCGATCGGGAGCTTGAGGAGCCTTCGGCTCTCGCTGCTTACCACGAGATCGTTCTCTTCATCCTTGCCCACCCGGATGACGAAGAGGTCTTCCGAGCTGCCACCCGGGAATTGCGTCGAATCGCCGTTATCGCTCGCCGCCTTGTCGCGGGCGGTCACGGGGAAGACCTGGTGGGAACCGGAATCGCCCATACCGAGGTAGTCGGCACCTATAGCCGCGCAATGGCCAGATGGCTCAACACTCGATTTGGGGCGCATGTCGCCATCGGCTGGAGAGACGAGTCGGCCGGCCCCGGCCTCGACGAGGCCATGCCGCTCCTGCTCGCTCCCGTAGAACGCGATGGGCTCCTAGCCGGACAGACGACCCGGCGAGTCGTACGGCAGGCTAGCGGTCGCCACGATGAGCTCGGGTGGCTACTCGATCGGGTGGACGGCCTAGCCGATGATCCGGCGCTGAACGACCAGGCGTGGGACCGGATCGCCCTTCCGTTGAAATGGCGTCTGCGGTCTCCGCAATCGTCGATCACCTTCAACCGTTTCCCCCGGCGATCGCTCCACTTCTTTCCGCACCGGCTCGAAACACCCCAATCGCTCGACGATTACCCGCCGCCTGGCCCGGTCCGTCGGCTCTCCGTTCGAGATGCGCAGCGGATCATCGATACCTGCAAAGCGGCGCTTGCTGTTCGGGGCAGGGAGACGGATCCGGTCACCGTGGCCAATCCTGGGGAGACCTATCTGTACCGGCTTGAGCGCGGGTTGGATATTGCAGTGATCGGCATGCTTCCTGGCAGGCGGCTCCCGATCGAGAGCTACTTCGGTTACGTCGCTGCCCGAAATCGGATCCCAATCGCATACGGGGGAGGCTGGGTCTTCTTCGACCGCTGCGAGATCGGCATCAACGTCTTCGACACCTACCGCGGCGGTGAGTCGGTTCAGGCTCTCGCCCGGGTCATCGGGGTCTACCGCAGCCTCTTCCGGCCCCGCCTCTTCACCGTTGCTGCGAATCAGATAGGAGCCGGCAACGAGGAAGCGATCGCTTCTGGTGCCTATTGGGCATACGACCGGCTCGGGTTCCGGCCTACCGATGGGCTGCTCGCCTCTCTGGCTGATCGGGAACGAGCCCGGCGCGCAGGCTCACCTTCATACCGGTCATCACCGGCGATCCTTCGCCGGCTGGCCGGATCGCGCTTGGTGCTGCGGCTGACCGATGATGCAGTCACGGAGCCACTCGAAGTGGATGCGCTCGCCCAGGTTGCGACAAGATGGATTGGGGAAGGTCACTCCGGAAGTGTCGAGAGGGCACGACGGGCTGCGATCGATAGGGTCGTTAGGGCTCTTGGGATTACCGATCGGGATCGTTGGTCCCCGCAGCAACGTCGAGCCTTCGAAGAGCTCTCGCTGCTGGTCGCACCGATTCGAGATTTGGCGAGGTGGCCCGATCGTGACAAGGCACGCGTGGTGCAAGTAATGCGTGCCAAGGGTGGACGTCAAGAGAAGACCTATGCCCTGGCGCTGCAACGACAGCGTCGCCTGTACGAAGCCTGGATGAACCTTGCCAGGGATGCCGTAGCGGACCGAGCGAAGGATTGAAGCCTGAACGCATGGAGCGCCTAGCCAAGGTCCGTTCATAGGGTCGGTACTGACCCCCCTCAACGGTGACCGTTGCTTCCAGAGTCCCGTTCGAAAGCGGATCCGGGTACCTGTCGATCAGTACCGCCCGCCTGGCATTCCGCGCCAGGAATGAGGGCCGAACCGTTCGCTTCGCGCGACGTGATCACTCGGAGGGAGCCGGGTTGGCTGCGTGGATGGCGTCGAGAACGACCCGTCGGGGGCGGATCCGACAGATGACCCGCGTTTGGTTCGCTTGTTGTTCGAGCGGGTACACATAGCCGTAGAAGCGAGGATGGCTGGTGTAGCGGCGCGTCAACTCGTCGAGATGATCGGCCGCTCCGTCGTAGACCAACTCGGCGTCGCCCACTATCCCCAGGAAGCGGACCGGGTCGTCCGGATCAACGATGAGAAGACTCACCCGTTGGTCCCGGACCAGGTTCCGGCCCTTGTGACGCTCGAGTGTCGTGTTGACGCGGGCGCACTCCCCGTCGAAGTCGGTCCAGACCAAGCTTGATTGGGGCTGGCCCCGGGGTCCCATTGTGGTGAGCACACCGCAGATAGGGCGGTTCAACAGATCGAGGTGGGAGGGTGGGATCTCGGGCGCCGAGTGGCTCATGCGCGGCTCCAGTCGCGGACAACCACGTGAGTGGGGAGAATCAGGCACAGCACGGGAACCTCTGATTCCCGGAATCTGCTCGGTATTACATCGCCGAAGTAGCGCACCGGCCGGCCGGCATACTTAGAGGCGAGGCAATCAAGATGCTCCATCGCCCTCTCCTCGGTCATCTTGACGACCCTTCCTCGCACCTCCAGGTAACGCAGGGGCCGGCGCGGGTCAAAACAGAGCAAGGTGACCCGTGGATTGCCTCGCATGTTGCGCTCCTTGCGAAACCCCCGCATGGTGTTGACCCGCACATGGATCCCGTCGAAGTCGCACCAGACCACCGACGTATGCGGGTATCCATCCGCCGTCACCGTGGTAAGTGCGGCCACCGGTGGACACTCGACGAGGTCAGCGTGCGACTCCGGCACCCTGGCGCTCGCCTCGGCCGCTCGCTCCGTCGCAGCCATCTCCTTGAGCCACACCTCTCTGAGATCGGATCCGCTGGGCCTGGGAGCGGATCGCCATCGCCCGCTTATCCGATCGTCTTCTTCTACCTATTAGTCATACCAACCGTTGCACGGGGAGACTCTCCCAGAGAGTGCGGTTTCGCCCCGACCGAGGATAGGGACGAACGACCCAGTCCTTCTCAGAGCCTGCCCTGACTGACTCCACGGCACCGAACTTTGAGCAGCGCACCGCGCCCCACCCGGTCCCCGCTCTAGACCGGATCGTCGAAGCCCGCTGGTTCGGATATGGCCGGCCGGTGTGGACCCCTAATTAGGCTTGCCGCGCTAATGGGTACGAGCGACACCACGACCAGGCATGGCACGTTGACAAATTGGGGCGCTTACGAGATCGAGACCGATGGCCGTGACATCACTGCGGTGCACCCGTTCGCCAAGGATCCGAATCCCTCCCCCATAGGACAGTCGCTGAAGGCGGTGCGAAAGAGCCGGGTGGAGAGACCAGCGATTCGCGAGTCCTGGTACCGGAGCGGCCCCGGGTCCAACCCGGAGCGCCGAGGACACGAGCCCTTTGTTGAGGTTGAGTGGGACGTCGCCCTGGACTTGGTAGCCGCCGAGTTGGACCGGGTCAGGACCGAGTACGGGAATCAGGCGATCTTTGGCGGCAGTTACGGCTGGGCCAGTGCCGGCCGTTTTCATCACGCTCAGAGCCAGATACACCGCTTTCTCAATTCGATTGGTGGTTACACCTACTCAGTGGACGACTACTCCATCGCCGCAGGTCACGTGATCACTCCCTACGTCTTCGGGCTCTCCTTCGACGATTACATGGGCGAGCAGCCCCACTTCCTCGAGATCGCCGAGAACACCGAGCTAGTGGTCGCGTTTGGCGGCATGCCGATCAAGAACAGCCAGGTTCAATACGGAGGCCAGGGCCGGCATCTGCTCGCTGACCGTCTGGAGAAGTGTCGAGATCGGGGGGTCAGTTTCGTCAACGTGTCTCCGCTGCGGGAAGACTTGATCGAGGCGGTCGAGGCCGAGTGGATCCCGGTCCGTCCCGGTACCGATGTTGCGCTCATGCTGGGTCTTGCCCACAGTCTTCTCGTGGCGGGCGACCAGGACGAGGGATTCCTCAGCATGTACTGCGCCGGTTGGGAACGACTTCGTTCCTATCTGCTCGGCGAGATTGACGATGTCGCCAAGACCGCGAAGTGGGCGGGACAGATCACGGAGGTGGATCCGGACCGTATCCGGTCACTGGCCGCAGAGATGACACGGAAGCGGACGTTACTGACGGTCAGCTGGTCGGTACAAAGAACCGATCACGGAGAACAGCCCTATTGGATGGCGGCTGCGCTGGCCGCGATGCTGGGCCAGATCGGATTACCTGGTGGTGGCGTGGGTTACGGCTACGGCGCGGTCGGCCTCAACGGGCACGGAGTTGGGTATCACGAGTTGCCACGGCTCGGTCAGGGGAAGAACCACGTCGCCGATTTCATCCCCGTGGCTCGGATCTCGGATCTCCTCCTTCACGGAGGTGAGGAGTTCGACTACAACGGCCGGCGTCTTACTTACCCCGAAACGCACCTTGTCTATTGGGCCGGGGGCAACCCCTTCCACCATCATCAGGATCTCAATCGACTGGCCAAGGCCTGGCGGAGACCTGACACGATCGTCTGTCACGAGCCTTTCTGGAATGCCCTGGCCCGCCACTGCGACATCGTTTTGCCGGCCACAACCCCCCTCGAGCGAAACGATGTCGGCGGAAGCGGTGAAGACGATTTTCTGTTCTGGATGGAGAAGGTGATCGACCCGGTGGGAGAGGCGCGCAACGACTATGACATCTTCTCCGGACTGGCCCAGCGTCTTGGCAACGACACGTTCACGGAAGGACGGACCGCGGACGAATGGATCGAGCACATCTACGAGAGATTCCGCGCCCGCCACCCCGCCTATCCGACGCTGGATGAGCTGAAGCAGACAGGTCACTTCCAGATACCCGAGGATTGGTTCCCGCCCACTCCTTCGCAGTTGGTGGCGTTCCGGAATGACCCCGTGGGTTCCGCTTTGAGGACACCGTCAGGACGAATCGAGCTGTACTCGAAGACCATTGAGAGCTTCCAATACGACGACTGCCCACCCCATCCCACATGGCTCGAGCCGGCCGAGTGGCTGGGCAAGGTCGACCGCTATCCGTTGCACCTCATCTCGAATCAGCCCAAGACCCGTCTCCATTCTCAGTGGGATCACGGTGAAACGAGTCTGAACGGCAAGGTCGACGGGCGTGAGCAGATCGGCATGAACCCGGCAGACGCCCTGGTACGTGACCTGAAGCATGGCGATCTGGTGCGGGTGTTCAACGATCGCGGTGGATGCCTGGCTTCGGTGGCGATCAGGGATGACCTGATGGAGAGGGTCGTCCAGTTGCCGACCGGAGCGTGGTGGGATCCGGCCGAGCCGGGAGGCTTGTGTCGAGCGGGCAACCCGAACGTCCTCACCCGCGATGTGGGTACGTCCAAACTCGCCCAGGGTCCCACCGCACAGACTTGCCTGGTCGAAGTCGAACGGTTTTCCGGGGAGCCCCCCCAGGTGCGCGCTCACGAGCAACCCCGGCTCCTGGCCGCCGCCGGACTTAGGGCCATGACCGAGGCCTAGGCCGGAGTTGTGATTATGCAGTGGGAGAGCCGGGGGCGTTAGTTCCCCGGCCCTCGGAGCCAGTCGAGGGCTGCTGTGTAGCGATCCATTTCGGCCACGTACGCCTTTGAGTCGGCCTTGATTTCCGCGGCATGGTGCCCGTGCCGCAAGCCCATCGCCTGGGCGGCAAAGCGAGCACCGCGGAAGTAGATGCGCAGCATCGCGGTGGATAGCGAACGCGGGCCAGGCTCGGCCGGTCCCCGCTCGGGCGGTTCCTGGGTGGTGGGGGCCAAGTTCAATTGATGAACGGCTGCAACCACCTCGTCCTCGGGCATGCGGTCGGCGAAGTCGCGGGAGACGAATCGGAACGCTTCTTCACGTGCGGGTGTGACCACGACGATCGCGGGGCGAGCGATGCGGCGCTCGTCGATCTCGTCGGCTACACCGTAGGGAGTGATCGCCTGCGACCGGTCTGGATCGGACAGATAGGGAAAGGGCAGAGACAGCTTCTCCACCATCGCGGCGTTCCGCTCGGGTGGGTCGATGGATATGGCAAAGATGCGGGCGCCGGCCTCGAGTAGCTGTTGATGTCGCATCGCCAGACTGACCAGCTGGCCGTTGCAGTAGGGTCACCAGTCCCCGCGCAGGAAGACCAGCATCGCCGCGGCATCGAGACTATCCGAAAGCCTCCATGGCCTCCTCGACTGGTCAATCAGAGTGAAATCGAACATGTCGAAGACCATAACGCCAGATTAAGGGATGTCGGGGCGTTGTAGTTGACCCTGGACTAGCGACGCTGCTTGCCGCCGGAGGTTGCGATCAACCCGATGCCAAGAATGCCGATCGCCGCCGCCACCCCGGACTCGATGACGTCCAGCAAGAGGAGGGTGGCGGCGACCAACGCGACCAGCATTCCTGCAACAAATTGAATCCTATGCCCTCTCATTGCCTGCAATCGATCCGAGACCTCGATAGGGCCACTGCCTCAACTCGATCAGGGTCTGCTCCTCGCCGCACGGTAGCCCGAGGGCTGGCGCCGAGCGTTGACGCCGGGCAATGCACTTTGCGCCGAGTTTGCAATACTTCCTACCGGGGGCACTCCGCTGAGCCAGGGTCTTGATCGGAGCGAACGACCCGAGGAGGCGATAGTTGACCGGCTGGACGTTCCGCGCCCAGAACGTGAACAAGAGCTACGACGGCGGGAAGACTCTGGCCAATCGCGACGTGAGCATCACCATTGAGCCCGGGGAGGTGTACGGCCTGCTCGGGCCCAACGGTGCGGGCAAGTCGACCTTCGTGAAACAGATCATCGGCATGCTCGCCCCCGACACCGGCACGATCACTTTGGGCGATTACGACCTGGTAGCGGACCCCGATGCAGCTCGCCAGCTGTGTTCCTACCTGCCTCAGGCCCCCATGCCGATCGACTCCTTCAAGACCACGGAGGCAATCAGGCTGACCGGGGCGATCCGGGGAGGCGACCCCCCGGCCATAGCCGCCCGGGCCGAGTCGATGATCGAGGCACTCCAGATCGGGGAATGGCGCCAGATATTGGGAGCCAAGCTGTCCGGAGGCGTGAAGCGCTTGGTCGGTTTCGTGATGGTGACCGTGGTGCCGGGGCGCGTGGTGATCCTCGACGAGCCCACCAACGACGTCGACCCGTTGCGCAGGAGACTCCTGTGGCGAGAAGTGCGCCGGCTGGGAGAGCTGGGTGCGGCGGTGTTTCTGGTCACCCATAACGTTCTGGAGGCCGAGAAGGCGGTGGACCGGCTGGGAATCATCACCGATGGCCGGCTCATCGCCGAAGGAACGCCTTCGTCGCTGAAGGTGGCTGACCGCGGCCAACTCCGGCTGCAGCTAATGCTGGTACCGGGGACGTCCACCCCGGAATTGCCGGAAATGGTTGATCAGCCGACCAGGGTGGGCAACAACCTGGTCGGCGTCATTCCCGAGGAGAAGGCACCGGATGCCATCGCCTGGGCCCAGGCCCAGATGGCGCTCGGAATTGCCGAGGAATACGCCCTGGGCGCGACCACCCTCGAGGACGTATACATACGGCTCACCGGTCACACCTCGGCGGAGACTGAAGTCGTGGCATGACGGCCCTACCCGCCGCTACCCGGTCCGGCTCCGGCTATTGGCTGGCGAGCATGGTTTCGATGCTGCGGTGGCAGCTCACGTCGCTGCGGCTGGTATTCCCGGTCCTGCTGGTGGTGCAGGTCTTAATTGCCGCCGGCTTCACGGTCGGTATCGGGCTCTTCTTCGACGAGGTCCCGGCCCCGGTGGCGCTGTTCCTCTCTACCGGGGCGTCGGTCATCACGCTCATCACCGTCGGGATCGTGGTGGCTCCCCAGTTGATCGCCGATGAGAAGGCCTCCGGGACCTACGACTTCACGTGGTCGCTCCCTTGTCCCCGTTCCGCGGCCGTGGCCGCCTGGGTGGTAGTCAACGCGGTGGTAGCAATCCCGTCGATGGTGGCGGCCCTGGCCGTCGGCAGCTGGCGGTACGGTCTCAGCTTCCAGGTGAACTGGCGGGTGGCGACGGCAGTGGCGCTGGTGCTCACTTGCGCCTCCCTGATCGGTTACGCCCTCGCTCATGGCATCCCGAACCCCAACCTCACCCAGATACTGGCGCAGGTCTTCGCCTTCACGATCTTTGGCTTCACACCTATCAACTATCCGATCGACAACCTGCCCGGCTGGCTGGCCTCTCTCCATCGCCTTCTTCCCTTCTATCACATGGGGGTTGTGGTCAGGGACGGCCTTACATCGGGGCTGGTGGGCGAGATCGCGGTCTCCTACTTGACGCTCGGCGCCTGGACCTTGATTGTCGGCGGGATCACGGCCCGGGCGTTGAGGCAGCGTCGATGACGCCTACCAGTGTGGTCCGACGTGGACCCATCTACTGGTGGGAAAGCTATGTAGCCATGCTTCGCTTCGACTTCGCCCGCCACCGCGCCATGCTGGTGACGGCCCTCGCCAGTCAGCTTTTCATGGGGTTCGGTCTGGTCATCATGTACGGCCTGTACCTTGGTTCGGTCGACTCGGCCACCGGCCTGTATCTGACATCGGGCGTCCCCGCCCTCTCACTCATCCCAGTGGGCTTCATTCTCATCCCGTTGCTGATTGCCCAGGACAAGCGGGCCGGGACTCACGAATTCACCTGGTCATTGCCTGGGCCCCGCTCGGCGACGGCCGCGTCCACCTTCACGCTGTTCACCGCCGTCTCGCTTCCCGTGGCCTTGCTCTCAACCGTCTTAGCGGCTTGGCGTTTCGACGTGAGTCTGTCGGTCACGTGGTTGGTGGTGCCGGCGGGGGTGCTGGTGGCCCTGATGGGAACATCGGTCGGGTTCGGGCTGGCGCAGGCGATTCCCGAGCCGAGAATCGTCAACCTGATCACCAACATCGTTGTGTTCCTGGTGATGCTGTTCTCGCCGATTGCCGTTCCAATCGAACGATTTCCGGACTGGCTGGCGACCGTGCATCGGGTGCTGCCGTTCTATCACATGGCCAGTCTCCTGCGCTGGACCGTCAGTGACGGGCTGGTCGCCAGCCCCGGAACATCAACAGCAGTGGTAATCGGATGGACGGTGCTCGCCTGGATCGCCGCGGCCTGGGTGCTGGGGAGGCGGCGGTAGCTGTCGATTCGATCGCCTCTATTGAGACACGCCAGCTGACCGAAGTTCCCTTGCCGGGAGATGCGTACCTCAAACCAACATGACACTTAATCGTGGAAACGGCCGGTGGCCTCCCGACCAACCACACACCAGATGGCCTCCACTGGCACCGTCCCCTGGTTGAAGAGCCGGTGCGGCCGAGTGGAGTCGAACGAGATCGAATCGCCGGGGCCGAGGACGTACTCCTGGAAGCCGATCTGCACGCCCAGGGTGCCGGAGATCACATACCCGTACTCCCGGCCCTGGTGACGCATCAGCGACTGGTCGGGCGTGGAGGAGCCGCCCACCTCGTAGGTGGCGAGCAGGAAGTCGATCCCCTCCTCCGTGTCTCTGGTCAGGTCCGCCCATCGCACGCCCGAAGCGAGGTCGATCACCTGACGGTCGGAAGGACGGACCAGCGGGCTGAGCAGGTGATCGGCGCCCTCGCTCGGCCCGCCGCTGAAGTCATGTCCCCGGATCAGCCGGTCCAGTGACAGGTCCAACTCGTTCACGATGGCGTAGAGCGTCCCCACCGACGGTTTGGACGTGCCGCTCTCTAGTTGAGAGATAAGACTTGCCGACAATCCGAGCCTCCGGGCGAGCTCGCGCTGGCTCATACCCGCCTTGACCCTTTCCTCCCGGAGACGATCCCCGATCCCGTCGAGGACACCGGTGTCGGTGTCGGCTGGCCGGAGGTCGCTCACGTCGGCATCCAGCCGCCGGCAGCAAGGTCACGCGGTTGGCTGACAAAAGCGCCCACCCGGCCGAGCATATACATTTCAGGCCTGTGATGTTTAGTGGCACTAATCGCGATCGCAGGGCGCTCCTCGTTTACGCCGATTTTCCACCAGGTGTGCGCCCCTGTTCCTTCCTCGACGTGAGTAGTGTCGCTTATCGGTGAGGGACCCGAATCAAGTCGCGGCGGTAATGGGCGCCTGGAGCGAGGCGTGAGCGCGAGGATCTTGATCCGTGGTGGCTGTGTCCTCAGTCTGGGCGAGAAAACACCCAACTTCAGCGAGGCCGACGTCCTCATCGACGAAGGCAGGGTGGCCGAAGTGGGTCCCGGACTACGCGTCCGCGACGCCGAGCAGGTGGACGCCACGGACACCATCGTCATGCCCGGCTTTGTCGACACCCACCGCCACGTCTGGGAGTCGCTCTTTCGCAACCTCGGTGATGTCGGCTCGCCGGCAATCTACGGGCCTCACTATCAGCCCGACGACGTTTACGCTGCCACCCTCATCGGGTTGCTGGGTGCAGTCGATGCCGGGATCACCACGGTCGTTGACTGGTGTGACGTTGGGGCCGGAGAGGGCCACTTTGAGGCCGCTCTCCAGGCCCATGGCGACTCTGGCGTCCGGTCCGTGCTGGCCTACGCGAAGCCCCGGTGGGTGCAAGGTGACGAGGACTGGCGTTCGGGTTTGAGCGGCGCGAAGTCCCGGGCCGCCGGGAAACCAATGCTCACCGCTGTGGCCGGAGCGCCCGACCCCGCCCCGGCTGACATCGACGCGGTGGCCCGCAATTGGGGGCGGGCGCGCGAACTGACGCTACCCATCCACATGCACTTGGGC
>DATHSX010000024.1:0-2649 GCA_035463935.1 Acidimicrobiia bacterium
TGGCGAGGTAGTACGCCGTGGCGAGGCCGTGACCGCCTCCGCCGATGATCACCACGTCGTAGGCGGGGAGCGGGTCCGCCCAGGTCAGAAGGATTTGCCGCTCGACGAACTCGTTCACAGAGACCATCCTCTGAACCGGGCGCGGGACGAGCGGCCCTGTTCCAGTCTGGGGTACGAAGAACGAGCACCACTCGGGCGGCGCCGACCACGCCCGGAAGCCTTCCTGGAGCGCCGGATGGCGGGGGCGAGCCTCATCGGAGGCGGTCTTCCAGTTCATGGGCGAACGGGGTGGGAACGATCAGCAGGGCACGGCCCTGGTCGAACCAGACTTTGAGGGGGAGGCCGGCCACCATGCCCTGAGCCAGACATGGCCGGTGGGTCGGCGGCTCCCAGCCGGCGTGCCGGCCAAGGATCTCGAGAACCCGCGTTTCGTCCAGCTCCACGGCGGAAAACCCCGGTTCATCCGCGACGATGGCATGGGGATCGTCGATCACCACCGTGCCTTCCCCCAAAACGAGCACGTCGTCGGGGGCCAGCCTCATGACCGCCGAACCTTCCGGCCAGACCGCCCGATCGAGCACCTCCGGCCGGGCTACGACCCTCCGGGCGTTGAGCAGTTCAACCACGGGCCCGGCGACCTTCCGGATCGTAGAAGGGGAGCGGGACTCTCCGGGCGAGGCGACCGGCGACTTCGACTCGGTCGGGCGGGGCCCCCTCCCCCAGCTTCACCCATCCCAGCATCACCGACTTCCCGAGCACCCCCGAGTATCGCGAGGACGTGACCTGGCCGACCGGGGTGCCATGGACCCGGATGACGTCTCCTTCGAAGGGAGCCGGACCTTCCAGCTCGAGACCAACCAGCACCTTGTCGAGGGGCAGCGCATTCGTTCTCAGCAGCGCCTGGCGGCCAACGAAGTCTTCCTTGTCCAGCTTCACCGCCCACTCCATCCCCAGCCGCCGGGGAGTCGAGTCGAACTCGGTGTCCATCCCGATGATGACGTGGCCCTTCTCCAGGCGCAGCTTGAACAGCGCATCGAGTCCGTGGGGCTGCACTCCCAGATCTGCCCCGAGTTCCAGCAACGCCGTCCATAGCTTCACCGACCACTCCGCCGGGTGATGCAACTCGAACGAGGCTTCGCCGGTGAAGCTGAGGCGGAGCACCCGGCACTCCACTCCGGCAACCTCGGCCTGAAGATGACCTAGATAGGGCGGCGGGCTTGCCAGCCCCGCCCGGGCCAGGAGCTCGGGGGCGGAAGGGCCGGTCACGTTGATGGCTCCGAGCGACATGGTCCGGTCGAGGATGCGAACGTCCAGCCCGAAGGTCTCGGCCCAATCCCTCACCCACATCTCGGCAAATGAGGCTCCGGCCGAGGTGAACGTCAGGAAGAAGCGAGTCTCCGAATCGCGACAGATCAGGCCGTCTTCGATGACATAGCCCCGTTCGTCCAGCAGCAGGGTGTATCGGGCCCGGCCGGGCCGGAGGTCGGCTACCCGGCAGGGATACAGCCGTTCCAGGAGCTCGGTGGCTCCCGGTCCGGAGACGAGCATCTTCCCCAGGGTGCCCACATCGCCCAGCGAGACCGCCCGGCGTACCGCCCAGTACTCGGCCTCCCCATCCTGATAACGCCATGGTCGCCACCATCCCCCGAATCGATCCATCCGAGCCCCGAGCCGGAGGTGCTCGTCATGCAGCGCCGTCCGCCTCACCGGAGCCAGGTGGTAACCGGCGGCGGCTTCGGCCATCGTGATCTGACGGCTCAGAGGACGGGCGGTAAACGGCGCCGGGACCTCTCCGCCCCTGGCCCTGACGAAGGCGCGCAGGTGCGGCAGGCAGGCGCTGCCTTGACAGGTGCCGGTTCCGGCCAGAGTCGCTCGTTTGATCAGCTCCAGCTCGTGAAAGCCCCTGGCCCAGACCGCTTCGAGATCGGCCACCGTCACCCCCGAGCACGGGCACACCGTCCCCTCCACTGGAGAGGGTGGTAGCTCGGCCGGACGCGCGCAGTCGCCGACCGCCCGGACGTTTAGTCCACTACCCATCCGGGCCAGCGCGTCGCGGGGGTGCCGTCCCAGGTCAACCACCGCCGTGTCACAGGCCAGCCGTTGCTCGCCTGCGGGAGCGTCGACGATCACCGCGGCCACCCGCCCCTCTCCTTCGAAGCGAATCAGACGTTGAGGCGACCGGACCGTCACGGTTTGGCCCAGATCCATGGCGGCGGCGGCCAGCCGTTCCGCGGCCCGGGCGGTCACGATGCCGACGAGGCCATTGCCCGGGCAGGCAGGCTGCACTTCGGAGGCCCCGGTGGCAACGACTACCTCCCGGCAATGGATCTGGATCATCCCTCCTCCAGTTCGCGCGACCACGATCGGTCCGGAGTAAATCCCGACCGCCTCCTGCCCGGCTGCGGCGTCGATTGTGATAACGCTTCTTCCCGCTGCCCTTTCCACCGCCGCCGCCGCGAGGCCGCTTTCCCCCTGACCGATCACCACCACGTCCCAGAACTGGGTCTGAGTCGGAATGCCGCCGGGCGCGCCCGTTGCCGGAAGCGGCGGCTCGCCGCTCGACGGGTGGGGAAGAACCCGCAGGCCTTCCCGGGCCGGAACCTGGCAAGTGCGCATGTATGACACGGCATCAACCGTGGCCAGACAGTG
>DATHSX010000025.1:0-5316 GCA_035463935.1 Acidimicrobiia bacterium
GAGGAGAGCCCGGAGCCGGCTGAACAACCAACCGCTCCAGCCGACCTGCCAGCCGAGGACCTGCCAGCCGACGACCTGCCAGGCGAAGTTCTACCCGCCGAGGACCTGCCAGCCGAGGACCTACCAGCCGAGGACCTACCAGCCGAGGCCGGGGTGGGGGAGGATGAGCTCTAAGTGGCGAAGGTCCGGGTCTACGAGCTCGCTCGCGAGCTCGGCATTGAATCCACAGAGGTGCTGGAACAGGCCCAGGCGCTAGGCGTCGAGGCCAAGACCGCCTCCTCGAGCATTGCCGACTCCGACGCCGACCTAATCAGGCTGGGGGTTTCCGAGTCCAAGGCGCCGGCCGGAGAGGCCGAAGCGGAGCCAGCGCCGGTGCCCGAGCCTGCACCCGAGCCTGTCGCCGAACCCGTCCCGGCGCCCCCGATGGAGAAGGAGATCCGGGTGGTGCCGGTGAAAGAGGGGGCGACGGTCGCAGAGGTGGCCGAGGCCCTGGGCGAAAGTCCGGCGGCCCTGATCAAGGCACTGATGGACCGGGGAGTCCTGGTCGGGATCGGCGCACCCCTGCCGGCTGAACACCTGGAGGCGGTGGCGGAATCTTTCGGTGCGATGGTCGACCTGCAGAAGCCGGTCGAGGCCGCTCCGACTCCCCGGGTCCGTCGCCGTTTCGAGGACGCCGAGGCCGATTTATTACCACGACCACCGATCGTGACGGTGATGGGTCATGTCGACCATGGCAAGACGACCCTCCTCGACACCATTCGCAAGACCAGCGTGGTGTCCGGAGAGCAGGGAGGGATCACCCAGCACATCGGCGCGTATCAGGTCGAGGTCGGAGGAAGACTCATCACCTTCATCGACACTCCCGGACATGAAGCTTTCACGGCGCTGCGGGCCCGGGGTGCGGACATCACCGACATCGTGGTCCTCGTCGTCGCTGCCAATGACGGAGTGATGCCCCAGACCATCGAGGCGATCAGCCATAGCCGTGCTGCCAATGTGAAGCTGGTCGTGGCTATCAACAAAGTGGATCTGCCGGGCGTAGACCCGTTTCGTGTGCGGACCATGCTTACCGAGTACGGGGTGGTCACCGAAGACCTTGGCGGCGATGTTCCGGTGGTGGAGCTCTCGGCCCTGACCGGCCAGGGAGTGGACAACTTGCTCGAGATTCTTGACCTCATCGCCCAGCTGGAAGACTTCCGCGCGAACCCCCAGCCCGCCGCATCAGGCGTGGTGATCGAGTCGCAGCTGGACCCCGGCATGGGGCCAACCGCCACCGTCATCATCCAGCGAGGCACCCTTCACAATGGCGACGCTTTTGTGGCCGGCGCCGCCGCCGGCCGGGTCCGGGCGATGATGGACTATGCCGGCACCCGGATCAAGACAGCCGGCCCCTCCACCCCGGTTCTGGTCATGGGCTGGTCGGAGATCCCCACCGCCGGCGACCCCTTCGAAGCCGTCGCCACCGACCGGGAGGCTCGCACCCTTGCCGCGGACCGGCTCCAAATCCAGCGCGACGCCGCCCTCGCTGGCCCGGCCAATGCTCGTGAGCGCCTGGCCAGCCTCCTCGAGCAGTTGCGGGCGGATGAGGCCGAGCTGCGTCTGATCATCAAGGCCGATGCCCATGGCTCGCTGGAGGCGCTGCGGGAGTCGATCACCAAGATCAAACGCGAGGGTGGTCGGATCGAGATCATGCATGGGGCAGTGGGTGGGATCAACGAGAACGACGTCAAGCTGGCGGAGGTGACCGAGGCGGTGATCGTTGGGTTCAACGTCCGACCCGACGGCAAGACCCGCCGTCTGGCCGAGGAGAAGGCCATCGAGATCCGCACCTACGGCATCATCTACGAATTGCTCGAGGAGTTGGAACAGATGCTGGTGGGTCGGCTCGCTCCCGAGGAGGTCGAAGTGGTTCTCGGGACCGCCGAAGTCCGCGCCACCTTCAAGGTGCCGCGTATCGGACTCGTGGCGGGCTGTTACGTAACCGAGGGCGAAATCCTTCGCAACGCCCGGGCCCGACTTCTCCGTGATGGCATCGTGGTTTTCGACGGCGTGGTCGGATCACTCCGGCGCTTCAAAGACGACGTTCGGAGTGTGGCCTCGGGTTTCGAGTGCGGTATCGGTCTGGCCGGTTACAACGACGTGAAAGAGGGCGACATCATCGAGGCCTATCAGGTGCGAGAAGTAGCCCGCGACTGAGCGAAGGCTACGCGCTAGTGGTCGGGAGCCAGGGTATGAAGGCGGCCGCACTCCGATTCGAGCTCCATCTGCCAGATTGCCACTCGCTGAAAGAGAAGCGGGCAATCCTCCGTCCTCTGGTGGAAGGATTGCGTCGTCAGCTCTCCGTGAGCGTGTCGGAGGTCGATCACCACGACACCTGGCAGCGCTGCGGGCTGGGGGTGGCGGTGGTCGCTGCCGACGGGGGCCGGTTGGAGGCGCTCTTGGACCGGGTCGTTCGCTACGTTGACGGGAACCTCGAGCTGGAGGTGCACCAAGTGGCCGTCTCGTATCTGGAAGAGCCTTCCGAGGCAGGCAGACCGTGAGCAAGCCATCATTTCCCCGGAGTCGCCGCCTCAATGCGATCATCCAAGAGGTCTTGGCCGAGGAGGTCGAGCGCCTGACCGATCCCCGCCTGAGCCTGGTGTCGGTGACCGGGGTCGATGTAGCGCCGGACATGCGTCATGCGGTGGTGTTCGTGTCCGCTCTCGATCACGCCCAGCTTGATGAGACGCTCAAGGGACTGGCCGCCGCCGCTCCCCGGCTGCGGGCCGCCCTGGGGCGGCAGATTCGCACGAAATACACGCCCGAACTCGAGTTCAAGGCCGATACCGGCGTCGTGGAAGGGGAGAGAATCGACGCGCTCTTGCGCCAGATCCGATCCGAAGACGGCGGTGGGGACACCAGTGGCTGAAAGGTTTCCCGATCTGACCGAGGCGGGGCGAGTGCTGGCCGGCGCCGAGGAAATTGCTCTTACGTGTCACGTGGGCCCCGACGGTGACGCCATGGGGAGCATGCTGGCGGTTGCCAGTGCCGCCGCCACCGCCGGAAAGCGGGCTCTTCCTTCGTTCGGCCCCCCCTTTGTGGTGATCCCGGCTTTCCGTTTCTTGCCCATCGAACTGTTAGTCGAACCCAGCCAGGTCCCCCGGGCCCCCGCGGTGATGGTCACCTTCGACTCCGGCAGCCTTGAACGACTGGGTGAACTGGCGGGACCGGCGAGCAGGGCGGAGACGCTGATCGTCGTCGATCACCACGCAGCCGGGTCCGGAGGCTTCGGTCACCTCAATCTGATCGACCCCCGGGCGGCGGCCTCCGCCGAACTGGCCGTCCTCTTGATCGAGGCTGCCGGCTGGAAGATCGACGAGAAAGTCGCCACCTGCCTCCTGACGGGGCTGGTCACCGACACGGGCCGGTTCCAGTACTCGAACACCACGCCGGCCACACTCAGGTTGGCAGCCGATCTGGTGGCAGCCGGGGCCCGGCCCGAGATCATCGGCCAGCACATCTACGAGGAAACGCCGTTTGGCTTCCTCATGGCGGCGGGGAGGGTATTGGAGAGGGCCCATCTCGACATTGAGCGGAGCCTGGTGTGGACGGTCATGTATCTCGAGGATCTGACCAAGGCGGGGATCGGGCTCGCCGACACCGACCCGCTCATCGACCTCGTGAGACTCCCGCTCGAAACCGATGTCGCGCTGCTGCTCAAGGAGCACGGACCGGACATCTTCAAGGGCAGCCTGCGATCCCGGGGGGCGACCGACGTAGGGGCTGTGGCCCAGGCCCTGGGTGGAGGGGGTCACCACAATGCGGCAGGGTTTACCTTCGAGGGGACCGCCGAAGCGGCTGTCGCGGCCGTGCAGAGGCTGCTGACAAGTTGAGCGCGCTCCCCATCGACCCGGCGGCATCCCCGGTTGGCCTTCTGGTGGTCGACAAGCCGAGCGGGCCCACCTCCCATGATGTGGTAGCGCAGGTTCGCCGGGTTACCGGTACCCGGAAAGTGGGTCACGCCGGCACCCTCGATCCCCTGGCCACGGGCGTGGTGGTGGTGGCCCTGGGGCGGGCGACGAGGCTGCTGCGGTATGTGCAGGAGGCGTCGAAGGACTACACCGCCATCTTGCGCCTGGGGATAGCCACCGACACCCTCGACGCCCAGGGCCAGGTGCTGTCCACCCAAGAGATGCCGATTACCCGGGAGCAGTTCGAACTCGCCCTCGACGGCTTCAGAGGCTCGATCGTGCAGGTCCCCCCGATGGTGTCGGCACTCAAGATGGGCGGCCGCCGGCTATATGAGCTGGCTCGGGCGGGCGAAGAGGTCGAGAGGAAGCCCCGTACGGTGGACATCCACAGCCTGACGTTGATCAGCTTCGCCCCCGGCGATTTCCCGGTGGCGGTGATTGAGGTGGGCTGCTCCAAAGGAACCTACATCAGAGTGCTCGCCGATGACATTGCCCGGGCGCTGGGCGGGCGCGCCCACCTCGAGGGATTGCGCCGCACCCGGGTGGACGGGTTCCGGGTCGAGCAGGCTCTTTCCCTGGACGCCCTGGACATGTGGAGGGACAGCTTGTTACCACCGGCGGCTGCGGTGGCGGGCATGGAGTGCCTTCCGGCCAGCCCTGAACAGATGCAGCGGGTGTCGCAGGGGCGGCCGCTCGACACCACGCCGGGCACGGGACCGCTGGCTATCACGGACCCGGACGGCCGTCTGCTCGCCGTCTATCGATTGACGTCATCGGGCCTGGCCCGGGCAGAAGTCGTCCTGTCGTGATCGTTCTGACGGGGCATCCCTTCGAGTGGGAGGTGAGGGCGCCCACGGCGGTGACCATTGGAGTCTTCGATGGCGTCCATGTCGGGCATCGTCGGGTGCTGTCAGACCTGGTCGAGGGGGCCAAGGCGGCGGCGCTGATGCCCGCGGTGCTGACCTTCGATCCTCACCCCCTGACAATCGTGGCGCCCGAGAAGGCGCCGCCCATGCTGACGAGCCTTTCCCAGCGGCTCGACCAGTTTCGCCTCCTGGGCGTCGAGATGGTCGGGGTGCTCTTCTTCCCCGACATTCGTGACCTGGCTCCTCATGACTTTGCCCACCACGTCCTGGCAGGTGTGTTCCGGGCGCGCCGCGTGGTAGTGGGGGCCGATTTTCGGTTCGGTCGCGACCGCACCGGTGACGTCCACGCGCTTCGAGCCGATGGGGATGCGCTGGGATTCCGGGTGGTGGTGGTGGACATGCTCGGCCAACTCGATGGTGTGGTGTCATCGACTCGCATCCGTCAGTTGCTGGCGAGTGGAGACGTCGACAGGGCGGCGGCTCTCCTGGCAAGGCCCTAC
>DATHSX010000026.1:0-5170 GCA_035463935.1 Acidimicrobiia bacterium
CGCATCGAGAATCCACCATGATCCGTCCGGTGCCTGTGCCCCATAGTCCAGGCCCAGAAGGAGGCTGCCCATGTCCCCACCCAGCGCCGTCCCGAGTTCTTCCTCAGCCTCTCCTTAAGGAATGAAGAGGATTTCCGACGAGTCGGGACCGAACTCGGAGGCGCTCGGCAGTAGGAGCACGGGCTCACCCTGAGTCGAGGCGGTGGTCGTCTCCGACGAGGTCGTGCTCGTCGTCGGAGGCTGTGTGGTCGTCGTGGCCGAAAGTGGCCCTGTCGTCGGAGAGGGCGCTGCGGTCCACCACAGGCGGCCAAGAGCAGCGGAGACGCCACGGTCGGGAGAACGAGACGCTCCCGGCGCACCTCACCGGCGCGACCAGCGTGCATCAACTCGGTCGCTGTGAAGCCAGCTCGCGGACCGGCGCCGAATCCCGAGGTTGGGCCGGGCGGCGCTCCCAGGAGATATCGCGGACGATGAGGAGCAGGTTGGCCAGGATGGCCGCTCCCACGACGGCGGTGACAGGTGCCAGCATCTGGTTGCCCACGTTGAATCCGAGCCAGGCTCCGGCGACACCGCCTAGGAGTGCAGCCCAGAATCCGAGCCGGCGGAGATCGCCTGGTGAGTCTCGATCGACCCATGCCCAGTACATCCCGATTCCGATCGGCAGGCCGACGGAGACGACCACCAGCAACTGGTTGTCGATGGGAACGGACTCGGTAAGGGCGAGCGCGCCCAGCACCGCCAGGAACCATCCTCCCAGTCCCACTACCAGGGGGACGAGAAGTACCCGGAATATGGAGCCGGCGACGGGCCCGAAGCTGCCCCTCTTTTCCACGTGGCGGGGCATCCACAGGAACAAGACCAGCGCTACCAGTGCGAACCCGATCAAGATGGCGAGAAGCATCTTGGCCAGACCCGGGAATGTCGTCTCAGGGGTGAAGTCGACCGGCTGGTCGACGAACAGAGAGTCGTCCACCTCGCCGGTGTCGTAGAAGACCTGGATCAGCCTGGCGCTGGCCTCGGGCTGATAGGTCCAGAAGTCGATTGTGTGGCCGAAGCCGTCGAGGACCACCTGTTGACCGTTGCTCAGGTAGGGGAGCAGTTCTTCGGTTGCGTGGACAGGTGGGGTGGAGAAGTCCAGTTGCCCACCGATGAGGAGTGTCTCCACGTCGGATGTCTGAACCTGGCGGTACTGGTCATTGTCCGGGGCGTCCGGCCAGGCATCCACCAGTCCTCCCCCGGCCCAGAGGAAGTCGGTCCCGGCGCTTCCCAGGATGGTTCCGGCATCGGCTCCCGAGGCGTAGTACTCCTCTGCGTATGGAGCATCGATATGTCCCGTGGCTGCCGACTCTCCCCACGCCTTTTCTGGGAATAGGGCGACGGCGAGGGTCATGAGCCACATTCCACTGGGATCGCCTTCGGCCGCCGACATCCAGGCGTCAAGCACCGTGGGTGCATTCAGTGGGGCCACGTTGGAGGTGGTTTCCATAAGACCGAACCGTGACCCTGCCTTGACGCTGGTCTCGTTGATGGGCAGGAACAGCCAACGCTCGGGCATGTCGGCGGAGAGACTGCGCATGGTCGCGGCCAGATCGGTTGTGCGGCTGCTGCAGGCTTGGTCCTGGGAGCACAGCTCGGCGTAGTCGCCGAACTGGTCGTCGGAGGTCGTCGAATACCACACGTAGTGGCCGGGTGGGTTCACCGCGAGCATCACGGAGCGGTGGATGCTCTCGGGATGCCGCCAGGCGTAGATCATCGCGGTGCGGGTGCCGGCACTCTCGCTGAGCAGGTTGATGTGGTCGTAGCCGAGGGCGACCCGAACCGCCTCCATGTCCTCGACACGCTGGGTCAGCGTGTACCCATCGAGGTCGATCCCCTCCTCGCTGAGTCGGTCGGCGCAAGAAGCTAGAGCGCCGGCGAACCGCTCCAGCGAGGCTTCGCCGAGTTTGTCCCGTGAAACCTTCATGGCTCTGGCCACCTCAGGGCAGGTCAGCGCCGAGGATCCTTCGACGCCGCGGTAGCCGACGAAGACCACGTCCCGTGTCTCGTTGAGACGACCCCCATAGGTGGGGTCATCGAACTCGTTGGGGTTCCCGGGGCCTCCCTCGAAACGGAAGATCGGCTCTGAAGAAGCCTCGCTGGCTGCCCGGATCCGGGTCACCGGCAGCACGATGAGACGTGAGTCTGGGTCGGCCCGGTTCTCGGGTACCACGATCGTGCCGCACTCGGCGTCCAGGTCGTTGTAGTGGCATGGCTCCAGGGTCAAGTCACCGGCTTGGGCGTCGTCGGGCAGCTGCACCGTAGGCTCGGAGGCGAAACGCACATAACCGAGTCCCATTGCCAGCACGACGATCACCACCAAGGCAACAGCCCGCCCGGGACCAAAGACTCGGACTCGAGTTGTGCCTCGGTCGCTCATGATTCCACCTCCTGGCGCCATGCGGCCCCTTCTGTATTGCCTATATCGAGGCGAGCCGCGAAACGGGGTTTCACCGCTTTCTTCGTGAGTCATTGAGATGAGCTTGTCGCGGCAGGGCCGTTCTGACATCGGGACCACACCCTGATCCGCACCCTGATTCCACAGACTCCTTCCCGGCCTTCACCCGCCTCGGATCCCAAAAAGGCACCCAAGTCACGCTCTGCCGGATACGGGAGGCTCGGAATCATGGCTTCGGCGGCATAGAGAACCACCAGCGGGATCAGGACTGCCACACCCGTCCACCGACACGGCCACTTCGCGGGCTCCGCGGAGATTGCAGCCAGAGCGCCTCACACACCAGTCTCCACCGCAGGCTGCGTTGTTCCCTCAGACCAGGAGGACGACCAGGCGAGCAGTCCCATCGGTAGTACAGCAGTAGCCCAGATCGCCATGATCTGGGCTGCGGAGTACTGGGGGATCTGGCCTTTCAACCCGGCAGCCGAAACTTCCTGAAGGTTTTCGGCTAGAGCGATTTCTTGTGTTGGCATGACACTTCTCCTCTTCGCTCTTGGTTGGCGGATGATCGATGGCAACCCCGCCAGCCATGGATCGGGCACCGGCTAGACGCGCCAGCCCAACAGGTTCCACTGGTTCAGGAACCAGACAAACGCAAGGGCGGCAACGGTGACCACGCTGTAGTACAGCCTGGAGACAGTCCCCCAGTAACGATCCTTCCAGGCCAGCGCCATGCCAGCCAGCGCGCCGGCGGTCAGCGCGGCGGACAGGACCCCCAGACCGAGCACGACCTGGAAGGCGGGGGCCACGCCGAACATCGGCTTCGGGTTGCCCCAGATGAACGTGCCAAGCACGAACAGCACGTTCAGAGCGCTGATTCCGAGCAAGATTCGCGTCGCGGCGCGGGCGCCGCGAGCCTCGGGCGCGCCTCGATGTCGGCGGCTGCGAACCGCCCCAATGGAGGCCGCGACGATCATGGACAGGAAGATCAGGAGGCTGGCCGCCAGCAGCGCCATGTTGAAGCCAGCGGTTTCGTACCAGGCCAGCTTTTCGAATGTGTACATAGGCGTCATATCGCTGAACAGGTGAGTGATGCGGCCCTGGCCGTCCTCATGGAAGGCGATGCCAAAGCTGCGGTCGACTTGCCGGAAGTACAGCGGCTCCACTTCGACGAACTTCCACACGCCCCATGGCGTGGTCCAGAGCAGCGTGCCGTCCCCTGGGCTGCTGATTTCCACTTGGCCGCCGCCGGATAACTCCATGTACTTTTCGAGCGTGGTGTACGACATCCGGGTGAGCTGATAGGTGCCCTCGAAGCGACTGGCTCGTTCCCCAAAATCCGTCGGGGGCTGGATCGGCTCCACGGGGGGCGCGGGGTAGTAGTGGTCGAAGAACGCTCTCTGAAAGCCGAGATGCTGCAGTTCCAGGCCCGCTGCCGTCTCGCTGTTGTACACCACAAAGACGCCCAGGTTCTGGTCAGGGATGAGCAGCAGAAGAGATCGGAAGCCCAGGGTGTCGCCGTTGTGCCCGAGCGCCCCCTGGCCGTTGTCACTGAGGTCGAACAGCCCGTAGGCGGTGCCCTGCAGCCGCGGGTCAGGCGCGAACAACGTGGTTTGCATTTGCCGTGCGGTGCTTTCTTCCAGGATGCGCACCCCGCTGGCTGCGTCGCCGTAGAAGCCATCCTGCAGGTGCGCAATCAGGAAGCGGGCCATGTCCGCGACGCTGCTTGCATGCCCGCCGGCCGGAACCATCGCAATCTGACCAAAGTAATCATCCTGGTCAGGGACCGGCTCAAAGGCGCCGTCAGCGTAGAAATATCCGACGGATGCCTGTGCGCGCGGGTTGTCAGGCATCCCCCCCGTTGCGGAGGAGTACGCCATGCCCAACGGGTCCAGAATATGTTCCTGAAGGTACTGGCCGTAGGGCTGGCCCGAGGCACGCTCCACGATGTAGCCGGCCAATTCTGCGCCGTAGTTCGAATAGGCAGGCGAATCGCCGGGCGGACGGACCCGCGCCGGGATATGCCCGGCCAGCCATTCGCCCGCCGGAAGGACTTCATCGGCATCCAACGTAAAGGTCTCATACCACGACTCCTCGAACCCTGCCGTATGGGTCAGCAGGTGCTCGAGGGTGATCGGCTGCGGGTAGGTATCGGGGATACGGAAGTTGAGGTAAGTGTTGATATCCGCGCCCAGGTCCAGCTTCCCCTGCTCGACAAGCTGCATGACTGCAGTCCAGGTGAACATCTTGCCACTCGAGCCGATTCGAAAGACGGTGAGCTCCGGATCGACGGGAATGCCGTTCTCGAGGTCGGCATAGCCGTAGCCCTTGGCGAGCAGCACCTGCCCGTCCCGCACGACCGCGACGGCGGCTCCCGGGATGTGATTCTCTTCCATTTGTCTCGGTAGCAGCTCATCCAAAAAAGCCTCCAGCTCAGCGGCGTCCGTCGGGCCCAATTCGGCCAAGGGGATCATCGGACTGCCGCCGACCGGTGCACCGAGGCCTTCCTGGGGCGCAGCGGTTCCGACCGCCGCAGGCAAGTGATCGATGGTGACGTTGCCTGCGTCGGAGCGAGCGACGATCACCCGTGCGGCTTCCGGGGCGGTCGAAACGTTGACCTCGATTCGGCCGACAGAGGTTTCCGCGTCGACCCGGTAAACGTCGTCGGGAACGGTCAGGTTGACACTGCCGGCGTCGCTCACCGCTGAAATGCGGGAGAAGTCGCCCAGGACCGCAAGG
>DATHSX010000027.1:0-2888 GCA_035463935.1 Acidimicrobiia bacterium
CGAAGCGACCTGCGGCGATACGCACCAAGAAGCCAGCTATCACGGGCTACTTGGCAGGGACCGGTGGTAACCGGTGGTGTGCGCTTCGCGTTCACACCGCAGAGGTCACAGGTTCGAACCCTGTAGCGCCCACCCTAAAGACCCGTGTGCCATAAGGGTGTCCGGATGGTTTCGAGAGCGCGAAAACCAACGCTGACGGCTCCGCGACCACATGAGACACGTCCCAGGGCGAGAGGAGGGCCTACGTCCCTGCGCGCCGCTCGCCTCGAACCGGTCGAGGCGCTAAGGGCAGGATAAGTGGCAGCCAACCCGGTCGGCCTGGGAGAGCAGGCTCCGCATGCCGGTCGGAGAAGGTCCGAGTGTGTCGCCCACGGAGATGCCGATATCCGCCCTGTTGGCAGCCAGGTCGAGTGGCGCGGCTCGAGCCGTCGCTTGCTGTTGGCACAAGTGGTAAGGCGCGCTGAAACACGTCGCTCCAGTGCGCTATCTAGTTCGAAATCGGTCGAGGACATGATGTGTCGTCTGCGAGAGCCGCACAATCAGCGTACCGATGTGGCGTCGCCCGTCGCCAGCCTGGCACGTCCCTCATCGCCGGTTGGGTAGCGCGATGTGTTGGTGACGCGGGGGTGTGCGAGCCGCTACGCGCCGGGCGCTCGATACCCCACTTGCTCCACCCTGCGCAGGGCATCCATCGTTTCGTCGACGGTCAGGAGGACAGTCGTTTCGAACGAGCTAAGCGCACCGCCGCCCGTAATCGCCAGGGCCACCGCGGCCATAGACACGTTGTCAGGAGCCTCCCAGAGGTTGTAACCGTCGTGTTCGCCGAAGGCGTACCAGAACCCGTGCAGCTTGCCGCCTACCGACTCGATGTACTCCTGCGCGGCCTTCCGGCGGTCCTCCGGGTTGCCGATCAGCCTGGCCCATGTCTCCGGCGTGTAACTGAACCTCGTTAGATAAAACGGCATAGTCCCTCCTCTCATTCGGCGACCCCGCGAGTTGCGGCAGGCGTCGGAGTATTACAGAGAGGAGCCAATCGGCCCAGCCATAAACGGAATGACACGCCGGAGCCCTCACGCAACGGCGAGTTCCACGTCAAACGGCAGTCCGGTTACCTCTTCGACGACGCTTCCGTGAGTCACCTGACGTGCGGACACGACAGACCTCGTGACTGGCCAGACCACGCTCTCGACGTGATGCGATGAGCGGGCGGGCCTTCCCCGCTCGTCGGTGACCCGGCACCATCCGGGTTGCTCTATCTCACCTGGAGAGAGGAGGCCCGAGATGAGAGCGTATATCGGTATCGATCTGCATCGTCGGCATTCGTTGGCGGTGTGTTTGGACGAGGGGGGGTGGACGGTTGTGGTGGAAGCGTTCTGAGAACTCGCCGGAGACGCTGAGGGCCGCGATAGTCAAGGCTGGTCCGGTTCCGGAGGTGGTGTTGGAGGCGATCTGGGGTTGGTATTGGGCGGCGGCTGTGATCGCCGAGGCTGGTGGCCCGGTGCATATGGCACATCCCTTTGGGATCAGAGGGTATGAGAACCGGAGGGTGAAAAACGACCTGGCCGACGCCACCATGCTGGCCGACCTGTTGCGGTTGGGAGCCTCCCAGAGAGCTGGATCCCGCCCCGCTCGATCCGGGAGCTGCGGGAGCTGGTCCGCTACCGGGCCAAGCTGACCCAGCTGCGGACCGGTCTCAAGGGACAGGTCCATGCGGTGCTGGGCAAGGAGGGGGTGATCCCTTCCTGCGGGAGATATGGGGCACCGCCGCGTTCGAATACTTCAACGGGGTCCGGCTGGGCCAAGCCTACGAGATCCGTCTCGAGTCGCTCAGAGACCTCATCGAGACCTTGGACAAGGAGATCCATTCCCTCGACGCCATCATCCACCGCAAACTCAAAGACGACCATGGCTATCGAGCGATCCAACACCTCAACGGGGTGGGTCCGGTCCACGCCGCCATCTTCTGCGCCGAGATCGGAGACGTCAGTCGTTTCCCCAACCCGCCCAGGTCCGGTCGATGAACACCTTGGTGGAGCCGTCACGGAAGAGACGAGCCAAGCCGTGGAGTTGCCGCTTGTTGCGGTCGTTCTGCTCGGGAGACGGCTCCCTCCACATCGGGTTCGAACCCAGGTACTCGTAGGTTCGGCGCCTAAGGTCGACTCGGTAGATGCCTCGGTCGACAATCAACTCGATCGTCCATGGTCGCATGCCGACTCCCAGTCTGTCATCGACTGTCGATAGGGTCCGAGAAGAAGTGGAACAGAGACCCGCTGAGCGACGGCACGCTCCGCGCCTCGCCACAGTAAGTGAGAACCTTGTCGACGCGTCATGCCCTGCTGATGGAGTTGACCGCCGGCGGGGTGGAGTCGGAAATGACGGTCAACAAAGCGATATCCCTGCTCGAGCAAGTGGATGCCACCGACCAGGGACACGCCAACGGGTGGTGATCGCCACCGAGCTGGTCGGAGACATCGACGTCTCGAGGGCCAGATGAAGGCGTCGAAGAACGGATCCGGGTGGCGGTCGCCGCCTCCGGCACGACGCTGTGTGACATCCGTGGGATCGGACCAATCGGAGCGGCCATCATCTTGGGCTCGGTGGGCGACATCACCCGGTTCCCCACCGCCGGGCACTTCGCCTCCTACAACGCCACCGCTCCCATCGAGGCGTCCTCGGGCGGCAGGAGACGGCATCGGCTCAACCCGAGAGGAAACCGCAAACTCACCCACGTCCTCCACATCGCAGCCGTCACCCAACTTCGCTACCCCAGCGAAGGACGGGACGACTACCAAAAGAAACTCGCCGAGGGCAAGACCACCAAAGAAGCGATCAGGGGCTGAAACGGCGCATCTCCAACGTCGTCCTCCGGCGTCTCCTCGCCGACGCCC
>DATHSX010000028.1:0-1971 GCA_035463935.1 Acidimicrobiia bacterium
TCGGTCCGGCGAAGGATCCGGGATATGTTCCCAGAATGCCGGAAGGTAACAAGAGCCAGGATCGCGGTCATGATCGCCAGCGCCCCTCCCCGGACCCCTTGCCAGTAGGCGAGGGGAAGGGCCAGAACCACCACGACCAGGGAGGCGATGGAGGCGACCCTCGTCAATCGCGCCAGCAGCACCCAAACCACGGTGAGAATCAGGGCCACGAGCGGCATAGAGAAAGCCAGGACCCCACACCCGGTGGCGACGCCTTTTCCGCCCTTGAAACGGTGATAGATCGGATAGCAGTGCCCTGCCACCGCCGCCAGGCCGGCTGCAAAGGTCCAGAGGGAGATCGGGTCGCCATCCGCCAGCAACAATGTCCCGATGGCAGCAGCGATCACCCCCTTCAAGGCATCGCCTACGAAAACCATCACGGCTGGCCCCCGGCCCAGGGTCCTCATGACGTTGGACGTTCCAGGATTGCCACTGCCCACCTGGTGGATATCGACACCGTGCATGCGGGCCACGACGACCGCGAAGTCAACGCTGCCGATCAGATAGGACACGAGCAGAGCGCCAACGATCATGGCGGGGTTCACCCGCTGAGTGTAGGTCCGGGCCAGAACCCTCTCCTGAATGGAATGGCCGGCGGCCCTCAAGGGTTAAGATGGGGTCATCCTCATCGAGCGCCGGTAACCCGCGTATGCCCACTTATGAATACCGCTGCGAGAAATGCGGCCAGCAATTCGAGGTCGTGCAGCCTTTTACGGCTAAACCCTTGCGCCGGCATCCGGATTGCGGCGGGGCGGTAGAAAAGGTGTTCCACCCGCGCGGGGTGGTTTTCAAGGGCTCCGGCTTCTATGTGACCGACTCGCGGGCTCGGGCTGGTTCGAAGGCGGCCGGGACCGACGCCGGCGACTCCAAGCCAAACGGGTCCGACAAGCCCGAAAAGGCTGCCCGGCCCGAGGCCGCTCCCAAGCCCGACCCGGCCAAGTCGACGTCCGCCTCTGATTGAAGCGGCAAGCCACGGGTCCGGTAGCGACGCAAACCCCTTCAGCCCGGAGGCCTAACCGGATACGGTGGACGGGTGTTCTGGCTGGCCCGACCCAACCACCTGCGCACGCTGGCGGCCGTCGGGCTTGTCCTGGCTTCGCTCTACTTCGAGCTTCGGCCCGCCGGGACGGTCCCCCATCCCTATGCGGCCACCGCGCTGGCCGCCGGGTCCGAGATGAGCGGGGCGGCCCTCGAGTGGCGCCCGATCCCCCGGGGCCTCCTCTCTCCGGTTCCCGCATCGGGGATCCTCCTCGTTGACGTGGCCGCTGGCGAGCCCCTGACCACCTCTCTCGTGGGCGAAGCTCCGCCCATCCCCCAGGGATGGTGGAGCCTGGCATTACCCGTACCGGAGGGCAGCGTGCCCGGCCGGGAGGTGCGGTTAGTGGTGGGCGCCCGGGACAGCCCCCGGGTGGTCCCGGGCCTCCTGGTACGGGTATTCGAGCAAACCACCATCGAAGGCACTACCGCCCTGGTGGCGATTCCCGAGGCCGAAGCGGGCCCTGTCGCGGCGGCAGTGGCCGATGGCACCCTGACGGTGCTGCTGGGATCGGCGTGGTGATAGGGCCTAGGTAACGTGCCGCCGTGCTCGAGGCGATCGTGTGGGGTCTGGTCCAGGGGATCACCGAATTCCTACCCGTCTCCTCCGACGGGCATCTGGTCCTTGTACCCGCGTTCCTGGGAATAGAGCCCCCCGACCTGGCTACCTCCGCCTTTCTCCATCTGGGCACGCTGGTGGCAGTGCTCATGTATTTTCGTGTCGAACTGGCGGGCCTCGTCCGCTTTCGCTCCGACCCGCAGGCCCGGAACCTGCTCAAGCTGATGATCATCGGCACCCTCCCGGCGGCTGCCGCACTGCTCGTGGTGGATGAAGTCAAGCGGCTGCAGGAGTCGGTGACGGCCACCGCCGCCTTCCTGATCATCACCGGGGCCGTC
>DATHSX010000029.1:0-12120 GCA_035463935.1 Acidimicrobiia bacterium
TCACGCCCTCCTTCCCGCCGAAGAGAGATCCCGATTGCAGCATGGGAATCAGCGGCTCGAGATCCACCCTCATCGGTCCCGCCCCATCCTCGCCCCCACCACGCGATGGAACGTCGAGGCGGACCAGCGCTTCGGCGACCACTCCCTGGCCGGTCAGGAAGGCACGGCCCCGTTCGAGCATTTCCTGCCGCTCGCCGGGACCGGAGTTGGTCGGGCCCGAAATCAGAAGCACGTTCCCCATCACGTGACCGTAGCCCTGCGGCCGAACAGCGCTACCAAATCGCAGGCTGCTTCGACGTCGTGCACCCGGATCAGATCGGCCCGGTACTCCAGGGCCAGCGTGATGTACGCCATGACCCGGTGATCCTCCTTCTTGCGGGGGATCGGGATGAGAACGGGCCGGCCGAGCTGGTGGAGCTCGGCGCTCTCCCGAATCACCTCCATTTGCATGCGGGTGTAGGCCTCATAATCGCCCCGGTAGTTGAGGGCGATACCAGGATCGAGCACCACTTCGGTGATCCCCTCGGCGGCGAGGTCGCGAAGCCTCTCCTGGAAGACCCGGGCGGTCCGAGCAGCCTTGCCGCCCCTGGTATCAACTCCGTCGACGTCGTGGGGATGGGCCCCCTCGGTGTAAACAGCCACTGCGGAAGCGCCCGCGGCGGCGATGACCCGGCGCATGGCCGGATCGGTCAACCCACCGGTGTCGTTGATCAGATGGGCTCCCGAGGCGAGGGCAGCCGCGGCCACGTCCGCCTTCCAGGTGTCCACCGACACCAGGAACCCATCCTCCACCAGGGCAGCGATGGTCGGAAGTAACCGGGCCCTTTCCCTCGCAGACTCGATGGTGGGGTTGTCAAAGTGGGAAGACTGACCACCCAGGTCGATGATGGCCGCCCCCCAATCGCGATAGCGACGGGCCATGGCCACCGCCTCTTCGGGAGTGTGCGCCACCGTGTGTTGGTTCTTCGACTCCGGCGAGAGGTTGATGACACCCATCACGTGCGTCACGCCCCCGAGCCTGAGGGCTCTCTCACCGAGCTTGAGGGACTCAGCAACTTCCACTTACGCCGCCTCTCGCAGAAGCACTCACGGGCCTACGAGGAGCGAGCCCGAGAACCCGGTAGCTCCGTCGGGGAGACGCAGGACGATGGTCTCCGACCGGGTGGTGCCGGCGGGTATCAGCCCGATTCGAATCGGGATCGAAGTGGAACCCACCTGCAGCGTCACGGTCCCCCGCCAATCCTGGTCGCTGCGATTGGTGATGGGGACGGTGACCGCAATCTGGTTAGGGCCCTCTGCCGATACCGAGAGATCGGCGTCGAGAGCCCCGCACAGATCTTCTTCACCCGCCACTACGACTGCGGACCCCGTCAGGACCGGGTGGTCGTCCTCACCGAACTGCACGTCGAAGGGTCGGGCCACCTCCTGAGAGCAGCTCACAACATGCGTCAGGCCACGCAACGAGGAGAGGCCGACCGGAATCAGGAAGACTCCAAAGAGGACCACCAGGGCAACACGGGCTCGGAGCAGGGCAGGAAGGATCACTGATTGGGCAGGGGTCCTCCCGATGGTACCCCCGGTCCCGGAATCGACTCCATACACTGCGTCCGTGCCACGTCCGCTGTCGCTCACCTACGACCGCGCCCGATCCCTGCTCCTCATGTCCGGTCTGATCCTGATCGGAGTGGTGGCCCTGGTGGCGCTGACCCGGGGTGTGGATCCGGTGGAGGTAGCCGGCACGTTGTTTTTCGTCCCTGTGTTCGCCGGATTTCTGTTCTTCGGGGCCCCTGGGGGTCTGCTTATCGGGATCCTGGCGGGTCTGGGATACCTGGCCCTGCGCTGGCCCTCTATCCAGCTCGTAGGTCTCGGTGCGCTTTTCGGGCAGCTGAGTGCCCGGATCGGCGGTTATGTGGTGTTCGGACTGGGCGGGGGGTGGGCGGTCCAGCAAATACGGGCCAGCCTGGAGAAACTCGAACTGCACGACGAGATCGACGACGAGACCGGGATCGGCAACGCCCGCTCCATCCTGGAAACTGCCGACGTTGAAATGGCTCGAGCCGATCGATACCAGAAGGTCTTTTCGCTCGTGGTGGCCGACTTCACCGCTCCCGCCTGGGCAGAGCTCACCACCAGACGGCAGCGCTCGGCCCTGCGCGAACTCGGGACCCGGCTCGCCGCGGGGATCCGCTCGTCCGATCACGTCGCCCATGCCCGGCGGGGAGATCATCACCTCATCGGGTTGGTTTTGCCGGAGACGGCCGGAGAGGGAGCCCGGATCGTTGCGGAAAATCTGCGCCGCCAGTTGACTGGCATGATCGGCTCGGAGGACATGAGGGTGGCGATGGCCACCCATCCGGGCGACCCGGACGGTGTCAACAACATCCTCGCCTTGTTCCGCGAGATCGATCGTTCGCAACGACCGGCCCACGAGTAGCAGGGCCAGGCCCAGCGACACGACGACATCTCCTGCCTGATCCGTTCGAACAACGGTCGCTCCCCCGCCTGCGAGGGTGGCGACGATGAACGGGTGGGGATGTCCGTAGTCGTTCTCGCCGACGCTGATGATGGCCAGGTCGGCACCCGTGGCCGCGAGCCAAACCGGGTCTGACGTCGCCCCGCCGTGATGGGGTACCTTGAGGATGTCGGCCACGATCGGTCCCAGCTCCCGTTGGGCGGTCACCTCGACATCCCCTGTCATCAGCACGCGGTGCGATGGCGAGGTGACCATCAGCACTATCGACTGATCGTTAGTGCCTTCATACCGGCGCTCCGGTCCCAGCACCTTCAACTGAAAGCCTTCGAAGGTCTCGGTCCAACCCACCACCGGTGTCTCCCCGATCAGGCCGAGAGTGCCTAGCTCGGGGGCCAGATCGGACCACGCCGGGCCGGTGTGATGGGTGCCCCAGATCCACAGCCTCTGAATGGGGATCCGCCCGAGCAAGCCCTCCAGTCCACCGACGTGGTCGTCGTGAGGGTGGGTGAGGACGACGAGATCGAGCCGGGTCACCGCGTACCGCCGGAGGGCCGTCGCCAGGACAACCGGATCGGGACCCGCATCGATCAGCACATTGCGGCCGTCGGTCGCCAGTAGCAGGGCGGCGTCGCCCTGGCCAACATCGAGAAAGATCAGAGCGGGGCGACGCACCATCGCTGGCGGCACCAGCCACCAGGCCACCCCAACGGCGAGCGCCAGGGCCAGGGCCGGTCGCAGCCGTCTGCGTTGTCCCAGCGCGACAGCGGCCAGAACCATGACGACACCCACCGGTCCCACCTGCGGAAAGCCCGCCGCGCGGTGGGCCAGGTCCAGCACCAAACCGGACAACCCGGTGGCCAGTGATACCAACGGCTCAAAGCCAGCCAGGGTTCCGATCCCACCGGTGAGGGTGGCCAGGGCCACCAGAGGAGCGGAGACCAGGTTGGCAACCGGGGATATTGCCGGTACCTCTCCAAACCTCACCAGGAGGAGAGGAGTTACCGCCGCTTGAGCGGCCAGGGTCGGGCCGAGCGACCGCCGAAGCCAGTTGGGGAGCCGCGCCGGCAGGAGATCGGAGCCAGCCAGAATCCCACCGGTGGCCAGCACCGATAGCTGGAAACCGAGGTCGCCCGCCAGCTCGGGAGAGACCAGCAGCCCCAGGCTGGCGGACCAGCCCAGGGCGGCCCAGGAGTCGACCGGGATCCCCGCCACACGACCGGCCAGTACGAGCGCCGCCATGAGGCAGGCTCGGAGCACGGACGGTTCCCAACGTGTGGCAACGGCAAAGACGGCGACGGCCAAGAGCCCGATTAGGCCCCGGCGGCGGGCGCCCACCCCCAGCGGTCCGAGCACGAGGTACCAGAGAAGGAGGAAGCCGGCGACGTTCGATCCAGAGACGGCCACGAAGTGCGATATGCCCGCCCGGCGGAGAGCCTCGACGTCCCCCTCCGGCAGCTGGTCGGTGGCCCCTACCAGGAGACCGGCCAGCAAAGCCGAGGGGGCGCCCCGGTCTGTCAGCCGATCGATCACCCGGTGCCGGAGGGCGTTGCCGATCGTCAGTAACGGATGGGAACCGGCGGCGAGAACCTGGATCTGCCGGGCGGCCAGGCGGCCGGAATAAGGCGTCCCCCCGGCGACACCCGGTCGAGGGCTCCATCGTCCGACCACCAGTAACCGAGCACCGGCATCGATGGCGAGAGGCTTGCCGCTCACGAGCAGCGGGGGTCCCACCCAGTCGATCCACCGCTCCCTCCACCACAGCCCGTACGGCCGGGCCAGAAACCAACTCCCTCGGTACCTAGACGGTTTGGCATCGGTCAGAGCGGTGACCGCTACCCGACCGGTTCCGGTGGGAAGGGCCGCTTCCCAAACTGCCCGCTCCCGCAAGAGCGACAGCGATCCGGCGAGGATCCCCGCCAGCAAGGCTGCCACCACCACCACTGTGTTGGCGCGCAACGATGCTCTGCCGGGGTCGTTGCCACGCCCCAGAACCCGCTGGATCGGCGCCAGCAGCAGGACTATCAGACCTGCTGGCCACCAACCGAGCCGGCCGAACACCACCCCGAGCCAGACCGCGGTCAGACCAACCACCGCTGGCCGCGCGGCCGGATCGGGGAGCCGCAGCCTCACGGCACCAGCACGAGAGCGCGCAGGTTGGCCAGCTTGGCCTCCCCGATTCCGGGCACGTCGAGCAGGTCCTCCACCGTCTGGAAGGGGCCGTTTTCGGCTCGATAGGCAACGATCCGCTCGGCGATCACCGGTCCCACGCCGGGCAAGGCGTCGAGCTCAGAGGCGGTGGCCTGGTTGAGATGGACCTTGCCGTCCGCGGCCGGGGAGGAACCCGGCTCCGGCGCCGCATCCGGTCCGGGAACAGAGACCTGTTCGCCGTCAACCAGAGGAGCCGCCAGATTGACGGCCTCCCCCGCCGCTCCGGGGAGGAGCCCACCGGCCGCAGCCACCGCGTCCGCCCAGCGAGCTCCCTCCGGAAGTTCGACCAGACCAGGACGCGCCACCCAGCCCGCCACATGAACAGTGATGGTCCGGGCATCGAGGCTTGGAGCCGGCCACGGCGACGCGGTCGGGTCCGGGAGTGGTTGCGGTTCCCTGGATCCCCACCACCAACCCGCCGCCACGGCGATCGCGACCAGGCCTAGCCCGGCCAGGTTGTGCGGTCTGGACACCGGGCGATCCACTCCCTTCCCGACTGTCGGCCCGGTCGCACCATCCCCGATCCCGTCGATTGGTTCTACCGCTGGTGAGGACGGGATGGAAGAGGTGGGTCGTTACCGTGCCCGGATAGAGGAGGTTGGCCTTGGACCGTTACCGTGTACCAGAAGCAAGTCCGGTGGATCTGAGCACGTGGGATCCGGCCGATACCGGGGAGTACGAGGACGGCAAAGAGGCCGCCCAGGACCGGCTCGATGAGTTGACGGGCCGCCTCGAAGTTCTCCAGGAGCTTTTGTTTGCCGATGGCCGGCACCGGCTGCTCGTGGTTCTGCAGGCCACCGACACCGGGGGCAAGGATGGCGTCATCCGCAGGGTGTTCGAGGGGGTCAACCCCGCCGGGGTGAAGGTGGCGTCCTTCAAGCAGCCGACGCTCCCGGAACTGGCCCACGACTACTTGTGGCGGGTGCATCCTCACGTCCCGGGCAACGGCGAGATCGTGATCTTCAACCGGAGCCATTACGAAGACGTGCTCATTGTCCGGGTCTGGGAGATGGTCACCCGGGAACGTTGGGAAAAGCGCTATCGACACATAGTTGAATTCGAGCGGCTGCTGGCCGACGAAGGCACCACCATCCTGAAGTTCTTCCTCCACATTTCGAAAGACGAGCAGCGCCAGCGCCTCCAGGAACGAATCGACCAACCCGAGAAGCACTGGAAATTCGACCCGGGCGATGTGAAGCAGCGCGGGCGCTGGGACGACTATCAGCAGGCCTTCGCCGAGATGCTGTCGCGGACGTCGACCGCTTATGCCCCCTGGTACATCGTGCCGTCGAATCGGAAGTGGTACCGAGATCTCGTGGTGTCCACCGTCCTGGTCAAGGCCCTGGAGGAGCTCGACCTTCGTTACCCGGAAGCGGAGACCGATCTCACGGGCCTCGTCATCGACTGACGCTCACGCTCCGCTGATCTCGCGTGCTTCCCGTTCAAAGCCGATGCTCCGGTACGCCTCTGCGTGCGAGAGCCCTGCCCGGCGTCCCCGCAAGTAGTCGGCTGCATAGCGGCTCAGAAAGCGCCAGTAACCGTGCTCTTGCCACTGCCGCACGTGCACCAACTCGTGCGAGATCAGTGCCCCTAATCGGCCGACGTCTCCGAAGAGCACCTCCGCACGCACGTACACGGCCCACGGCATCGTCATGGCCGCAATGTCGCCCCGCCAGGTCCGGACCATCCATCGGGGTGCCCGGCGCAACGGCACGCGATCGAGGTCGGCGAGGCCGACCTGGCCACGAAGCCGTTCGGGGTCGGTACCCGCCAGACGGGCGATCACCGAAGGTGGGTACCCCTTCATGCCGATGGTTTACGACAGCACCACGTTGACCAGCGTTGGTACCCGTACGACCACTCGCCGGATCGTCGCCCCCTCGAGGTAAGGGGCGATACGGGCCGAGGCCAGGGCGATCATCTCGGCCTCCACCTCGTCGATATCGGCCGCCACCTCGATGCGGTCACGGACTCTGCCGTTGACCTGGATGACCATCGTCACGCTGTCCTGGCGCACCAGGTCGGGATCCCACTGCGGCCATGACTCGGTGGCCAGCATCGAACCATGACCCCTCCGCTCCCATAGTTCGTGGGTCAGGTGCGGGGCCATCGGCGCCAGCATCAGGACCATCAGTCGAAACGCCTCAGCGAAGGTTTCGGTGCGGGCTCCGCCTTGACTCCGCAGGTAATCGGCCAGGGTGTTGGCGAGCGCCATCAGTGCTGCCACCGCGGTGTTGAACCGAAAGCGCTCGATGTCTTCGGTCACCTTCCGCAGGGCCCGGTGAGCGCTTGCCAGGATGGCCCGATCGCCGGCCGCCTCGGCCCGATCCACGATTAGCCCAATCTCGCCCGTACCCATCCGCCAGACCCGATCTAGGAAGCGGTAGGTGCCCTCGACCCCGTTGTCGTTCCAGACGGCGTCGTCGGTGGCGGGGCCGATGAACAACTCGAAGAGGCGGATCGCGTCGGCTCCGAAACGTTCGTAGTAGGGGTCGGGGGCGACCACGTTGCCTCTGGATTTGGACATCTTGGCGCCATCTTTGACAAGCATCCCCTGCGTGAAGAGGCGTGCAAACGGCTCATCGACGTCCACCATCCCCATGTCGTGCAAGACCTTGGTGATGAAGCGGGCATACAGGAGGTGGAGCACCGCATGCTCCACTCCACCCACGTACTGATCCACCGGCATCCAGTACGCCACCTTGGCAGGGTCGAAGATCGCCTCCGAGTTGTGGGCGTCGCAGTAGCGAAGGAAGTACCAGGATGAGTCGACGAAGGTGTCCATAGTGTCAGTCTCGCGCCGGGCCGGACCACCACAGGACGGGCATTCGACGTTGACGAACTCCGGAACCGCGGCCAGCGGGGACTCGCCCCGGGGGGCATAGTCGGTGACGTCGGGGTGGACCACCGGCAGCTGCTCGACGGGTACCGGCACCAGCCCGTCGGTGGGGCAGATGATTATCGGGATAGGGCTGCCCCAGTAGCGCTGGCGGGAAATGAGCCAGTCGCGCAGGCGGTACTGCACGGTGCCGGTGCCGGTGCCCTGCTCCTCGAACCAGGCGATGATCTTCTTCTTGGCGGCGGCCACATCCAAACCATCGAGGAAATCGGAGTTGATAGCGATGCCTTCGCCCAGGTAAGCCTCGCCCTCCCATCCCGGGGGCGGAGAGACGGTGCGAATGATGTCGAGCCCATATCGGCGGGCGAAGTCCCAGTCGCGCTGGTCCTGACCGGGTACGGCCATGATGGCCCCGGTGCCGTAACCCATCAAGACGTAATCGGCGATGAAGATGGGCACCTCGCGCCCATTGACGGGGTTGACGGCGTAGGCACCGGTGAACACCCCGGTCTTCTCGCCTTCGGCCATGCGCTCGATCTCGCTCTGACGCCGGGCCGCGGCGATGTAATCGCGAGCCTCCTGCTCATGATCGCTCCCAGCGATAAGCCGATCGACCAACGGGTGTTCGGGGGCGAGGACAGCAAACGTCATACCGAAGACCGTGTCGGGGCGGGTGGTGAAGACTTCCAGCCAGAGGTCGTGGCCGGCAACGTGCATGCGGAACTGACACCCGTCGGACCGTCCGATCCAGTTCGCCTGCATGACCCGGACCCGCTCCGGCCAGTCCTCGAGCAGGGCCAGATCGTCGAGGAGGCGCTGGGCATAGTCTGTAATCCGGAAGAACCACTGTTCGAGATCCCGCTTCTCAACGGTCGTCCCACAGCGCTCACAGGCGCCATCGACCACTTGCTCATTGGCCAGGACTGTCTGATCTTTGGGGCACCAGTTGACCGAGGCGAGCTTCTTGTACGCGAGCCCCTGCTCGAATAGCTGGAGGAAGAGCCACTGATCCCACCGGTAGAACTCCGGAGTGTGGGAGGCCAACTCCCGCTCCCAGTCGTATACCGCTCCCAGGCGACGGAGTTGCGACTTCATCCGCACTATCTGGCGTTCGGTGAACTCCCGGGGATGGACGCCCGTCTGGATGGCAGCGTTCTCGGCGGGGAGACCGAAGGAGTCCCAGCCCATCGGAGCCAGCACGTTCTTGCCCCGCATCCGGTGGAACCGGGTCAACAGGTCCACGTAGGTGTAGTTGCGCAGGTGACCCATATGGAGGTCCCCGGAGGGATACGGATACATCTGCACGTTGTAGAACTTGGGCCGGGTCGGATCTTCGGTCACGTTGAAGACCCGGTCTTCTTCCCACCGGTCCTGCCATTTGGCCTCGATCGAGGCGAAATCGTAAGCCATTAGGTACCTGAGGGTAGCTGGGGCCGCACAACGCTCCCCAGCGATTCCTTTGCCCGCCAGCTGTTCAGCTTGTGCGCTACTCGACGGGGACCGAATCCGATAGTGAAGCCAGCTTTTCGAGAGACTCCGCCATGACGACCAGTTCGTCGCCGTCCCCCAGCACCAGCGCTGGGCCCGGGTTGGTGATCACCGATCCGTTCCGGGCCAGGGCGAGCAACGTGGCGGAGTTTTCGTCGAGGAGGAGGGGCGCCGCCTCCCGAACGGTCAGCCCCAGCATGCGCCCGGGCACTCGAATCCGATAGAGCTCTGATCCATCGCCACCTGACACCATGTCGGTCACCAGATCGCCCAGACCCGGATAGAGGGCGGTGCGTGCCAGCAGCCGGGAGGCAAGCTTCGAGGTCACCAGCACCTCGTCGACATCGGCGCGTTTGAAGTGGGGTACGTGTTTGGGATTGTTGACCTCGACCACGGTGCGCACGCCCGGGGCCAGGCTCTCGATGGCGAGAATGGTCAGGATCGAATGCATGTCGGCATCGTCCGACCCATCCTTGGGACAGACGATCGCGGCTCGGGCGCAGTCGATGCCGGCCCGCCGCAGGTCTTCATCGTTGGCCCCGTCGCCCCGGACGTAGTAGACGTTCTCACCCGCCGGATTGCGCTCGGCTGAATCGATGAGCACGACGTTGTGTCCGTAGTCATCGGACTTGAGTTCGTCGATCAAGTCGCGGGCGGTGGAGTTCCATCCGCACACGACCACATGGTCGCTAAAACCGGCCGCACCCATCCCTTGACCCTCCTTTAGGAGAAACTCGATGACGAACCCGACCAGGGCACCGGTCATCGCCGCGACGATGCCTACTCCGAAGAGATTGAGCAGCCAACTGACCACCCAACCCACCGGCGACGACACGTATCCGGAATCCCCCTGGCCGATAACCGTGGTGAGAGCCCAGTAGAACGACTGACCAAAGGAGGCGAACGTAGCCTCTCGCTCGAAGACCGTGACCGCCGCCGCCGCTAGCGACAGCACCACTGTCAGCCCGATGACGAGCGATCGATAGAAACCCTTGTCCAGGGAACTGTGGATTCTTCGCACATGCCAGGCGATCCGTCGCAGAAACGGGGCGGCGAACAGCCCTTGCAGCCATTTGCGCATCGCCGGGAGAGTAGATGCAGCCGCGGGCCGGAGCGGCCACAACCGACGCCTTCACCGCCCGACCGCCGCCCGATACCCGGCGCGGAGGTGGCACGCCGCCAGATGGTCGAGGTCCGCTCCTTCCGGGGTGGCCGGACCGGGCATCAATTGGGGAACCTCGGAGTCACACAGGCCCGGGCGGGCGATCGGACAACGGGGATGGAAGTGGCACCCGGTCGGCGGATCGAGGGGTGAAGGGATCTCGCCCTGGAGGATCATGCGCTTGCGGGGCCGATCGGGATCGGGTATCGGAATCGCCGAGAGGAGAGCTTCGGTGTACGGATGGAGTGGCTGCCTGTAGAGGGTGTCGCGGTCCGTGATCTCGACCACGCGGCCCAGATACATCACCGCCACCCGGTCGGCGATGTGCTCGACTACGGCCAGGTTATGAGCGACGAAGAGCAGGGTGAGGCCCATCTCCGCCTGGAGCTCGCTCAGCAGGTTGAGAACCTGTGCCTGGACCGACACATCGAGCGCCGAGACCGGCTCGTCCGCCACCACCAGTCTGGGTTTGAGGATCAGGGCCCGGGCGATGCCGATGCGCTGGCGCTGTCCCCCCGAGAACTCATGCGGATACCTGCTCGCATGCGCCGGCTTGAGACCCACCAGCTCGAGCATCTCCGCCACCCGATGGCGTCGCTCGTCGACCGATCCAACGCCATGAATTCGCAGCCCCTCGGCAATTGATTGGCCCACCGGGCTGCGCGGATCGAGCGAGCTGAACGGGTCCTGGAAGATCATCTGCATCTGCCGGCGGACGGCGAAGAGCTCGCGGCCCGCCAGATGCGTGATGTCGGTCCCATCGAAGCTGATGGTGCCCGACGTCGGCTCCAGCAGTCGCACCAGCATCCTGCCCAGGGTCGTCTTGCCGCAGCCCGATTCGCCCACCAGCCCGAGCGTCTCCCCCCGATAGATGTCGAGGTCGACACTTGCCACCGCCCGCACCCACCCTCGGGTGCGCTGGAGAATCCCGCCTTTGACCGGGAAGTCCTTGGTCAGCCCTCTGATCTGCACCATCTTCTCGGTCATGGAACCCGGCTTTCGACGGGTATGGCCTCCCCCTCCGGATCGCCGCCCACCGGCGGCGATCCACCGCCCCTGGCCTCCTGGCCGGTGGGGGAACCTCCCGCCTTCCGTCCTGCATCGTCCGCCTTCCGCCTTCCGTCCACATCGTGATAGATCCAGCAACGAACCAGGTGGCCCTGGGCGAGCGGCAGCAACTCAGGCTTTACCTCCGTGCAGATCTCCAGGCCATGCTCGATCCGGGCCGTGCATCGGGAGGCGAACCGGCACCCCGGAGGCAGGTCGACGAGCGTCGGGACCACCCCGGGAATCGTGGTCAGTTGGTCTTTGACGGTGCCCAGCGTGGGGACCGAGCCGATGAGGCCCTGGGTATAGGGATGCTTGGGATTCCGGAAGAGGGAGCGGACGTCCGTTTCCTCCACGATCTCGCCCGCGTACATGACCGCCACCCGATGCGCCATCTCGGCCACCACCCCCAGGTCGTGCGTGATGAGGACCACCCCCATCCCCAGGTCGCGATTCAGCCGCCGGATGAGATCCAGGATTTGCGCCTGAATGGTGACGTCGAGGGCGGTCGTGGGCTCGTCGGCGATCAGCAACTCCGGCCCAGCCGCCAGCGCCATGGCAATCATCACCCGTTGGGCCATACCACCGGAGAGTTCGTGCGGATATGACTCTGCCCGCTGGCGCGGGTCGGGAATGCCCACCTGCTTCAGCAGGTCGAGCACGCGGGCGTCGATCTCCTCTTCCTTCATGTCGAAATGGATCTCGATGGCCTCCCCGATCTGCTCGCCGGCCCGGTACACCGGGTTGAGCGAGGACTGCGGCTGCTGAAAGATCATGGCGATCCGTTTGCCCCGCAGCTCGGGCATCTCATCGAGGTCCAGGCGCAGCAGATCCCGGCCGTCAAACCAGACCTCTCCGCCCACCACCTTGCCCGGATACGGAACGAGCCGGAGAATGGACAAC